>CALUTH010000097.1 GCA_944323635.1 Candidatus Gastranaerophilales bacterium | reverse complement strand
ACGCTTTAAGGACAGGATTTGAACCTCTGTATCTGTAGTTTCGGGCTAACCTCGCTCCCGCTCGGTTTGTCGCCCAAAACGTCCTGTCATTCCGATTTTTTAGTGCGCTTTTCACGCTTTACGGACAAAATTTGAACCTCTGTAATATTGTAATATACATTAACACAATAAATCACAGATATGCCGGTTGGGCTTACAGCCCAACAAAAACTGTTATTATCCGGCGCAATTTATATTTTGATACTCTCTATATTTTTTGATACGGTAAATCACAGATTTACCACATCCTATCAATTTTTAGATATGACGAAGTAAAAAACCATTGCAGAACTTTTTGGATACGAAATTTCTATTAATAAGAAGAACCCGTAATTCTGCCGTACACAATCACGTTTTTATCCGACGTACTTAACAAGAGCATCATACACAACACTGCCATCCGGATAATCCTCTTTTATAATCGCAAGCGCCTCTTCTTTTGACAATGCCGGTTTATATGAGCGTTTTTCAATAAGTGCCGAATACTTATCAGCAACCGCCAGAATCTCTGTTTCCAGATTATAAATAAACCCGCTGTCATTTAACGGATAACCTGTATTATCAGGTGTCTGATGATGATACTTTATCAATTCCAGCGCCTCCGGAGAAATATTTTGTGTTTTTAATAACTCATACCCCAATTCTGAGTGGAGTTTCATTATATCTTTTTCTTTACCATTAAGTCCTGATTTTTTATTAAGTATTTTCTCCGGAATAAGCACCTTCCCGTAATCGTGGAACAATGCCCCTTGCAAAACCGCCTGACTGTTAATCTGATTGCGAATATCAGAGGGCAGATTACCGATAATTCCTGCCGCAATATTCTTTGTCCACTGCAAATGACCGTCAGCAAGCTTTTGCAGCTCTTTCATATTTACCTCAGGTCTTAAACCGTTCTCCTTCAAAATCCTTGTAACCTTAGGATTCATCATTATCATCTGATTGATTACCGGAGCAGATAAATACGGACTTAGTTCCGATGCAGGGACAAACGCATCATTTGTATTTACATTTTGCCCTGTAGCTTTAAAAACCGGACTTTTGTGAGATATTGCATTTATTAAAAGATTATAATTGTTATTTAAACCATTTATATTAAGTGTCATACTACCAAAACCTTACACTCTTCTATAAAGTATTTATTTAATAAAAAATTGACCGGATTTCATTTTTTGTTACAAAATGGTTACATAAATTTACATAAATTTACCGTGGAATAATCTCTCTTTTACATACCTGTTCAGCATTTAAGTATTCCGTCCAGATAAGCTGGCTCTTGGTTAGTCCGTAAAGTTTAACCACTTCTTTTCCCGTATCAAAATCCACGTTAAATTTTTCGCCGGTTTCATTTTTCATCGCGTCCGCAATCTCTTCAAGCATCGGTTTTGTAAAAGCGCAGGTTGTAACATCCTTAACCGAAGGTCGCATTATTACCTGTTTATAAATACATTTGTGATCCATAACCCCCTGCACAAGTTTTGTTAAAGCAACCTGCTCGTTTCCCGATTTAATGGTAGAGCGCTCTGTATAAGGCTCACAGGCGCTAAAACTTGATATAAAGCGTTCGGAATAGTTCTCGGCAGCAATCGCAGACAAGGAAATTAATAATACCGATACAAATATTAAAAACTTTTTCATACAAAGATTATACTTTAAAAAACACCCGCGCAATAGTGCTGTACATTATTTGACGCGTGAAATATAATAAAAACAAATGATTAATCTTTCAAACCTTTTTGATACCGCAAGAAACCTTTATACAGCGCTCTCATACAATGACAGATACGGCAGAGCGCCAATACCTTTAAGATACTTTTTTGAATTAACTTACCGGTGCAATTTGAATTGTCCGTACTGCTATATCGGCAATGAGCGAAAAAAGAACGAACTCACAAAAGAAGAATGGTTTAAGGTAATCGACCAGATACCGTTCTATTCAATCGTAACCCTTGTAGGCGGCGAACCGCTTATCAGAAAGGATTTTCCCGAAATTCTTAATTACCTTTCAAAAAAAATATTCAATAAAACCCATGTCGTTTCAAACGGAATACTAATCACACCGGAAATTATAAAAGAATTTGAACGTTCCAAACTTATGCTTTTATCGGTATCACTCGACGGGTACGGCAAGGTCCACGACAAAAACCGCGGTCAAAACGGGATTTTTGATAAAATTATCTCAAACCTCGATAATGTTCAAAAACTTAAAAAACCACCGATGATTGATATTAAGACCATTGTTCTGCCCGATAACTTAGACTCGCTGCCAAAACTCTACAAGCTTTGTAACGATATGGATTTTGATTTCTTTTCAATATCGTTTTTAAGAAACAACAACCTGAAACAAAATGCCGTTCTGGCAGACGCTTTTATACCGGAGTTTACACAGAACTATCCGATTGAACCGTATTTTGATATGGAACACTTTAAAGAAATTTACAAAGAATTAGAGAGTTTAAGTAAAAATTCTAAAGTAAAAATCCGATTTGCGCCGAAGTTTGAATACACAAAATCCCCGCTTGATACAATAGAAACCTTTTTCAAACTGCCTGCAGACACACCGGTTACGGATATTTACAAGCCTTGCAAATATCCGCACACAAATATGATGATAAATCCGGAAGGTGATGTATATCCGTGTTTGTCGATGAGGATAGGAAACGTAAAAGAAAACAGTATAAAAGAACTGTTCAACAAACCGCATTATTGCTGTTTTAGAAAGAATTTAAAAGCCTCGGGCGGCGTATTCGGCGCATGCCAGATGTGCTGTGAACTTGAGCCTAAAGAAAGGATTAACAAATGAAAATACTTGTAACAGGTGCAACAAAAGGAATAGGTAAAGTCATCGCACAAACGCTGGAGGGCAAAATCTATGCAGCCGGAAGGAACGCAGATGCGCTTAAAGAGTATAAAAACTATTTTGCAGCAGATTTGACAAAAGAAGAAGAGCTTGTAAAACTGGGCGATTATATTGAGGCAAACAAAATTGACGCGCTTATCAACAACGCAGGGGCTTATATCTGGTCAAATACCGGCGATTTAATGCTTGAAGATATTAAAAATATAATAAACACCGATTTAACCGCGCCTTTATACCTTATATCCCGCGCGGTCAGGGGAATGAAGGAACGCAAATTCGGTCGGATAGTGAATATAGGTTCAATAAGCGGAGTAATGGGGGAAGCAGGCGCAAGCGCCTATTCAGCCGCAAAATCCGGACTTATCGGCATGACAAAGGCGCTTGCGCTTGAGTTTGCGGAATTTAATATTACAGTTAACACAATTAATCCCGGCTGGGTTGAAACCGAACTCGGGAGTAATTCTATTGAGGAGAGTGGATTTTCGCGCGGTGAAATTCTTGATACAATTCCGCAAAAACGATTTGTTGAACCCGTTGAAATCGCAAACCTAGTACAATACCTGATTTCCGATAAAGCAAAGGGCATCACAGGGCAATCAATCAACCTCTGCGCCGGATTAAGCGTCGGGTGCTGATACTTTATCAAACATATATTTGACATTTTCTTTAGAATGATGATTTTTGCACCCGATTATGTAACAAGCCTCTGTCAGTCGTTTATATTCCTTTTTATTTGAAAGGTAAAACCTTATTTTCTCCGCCAGGTCATCAATATCGGTGTAATAAGGCATATTCCCCTCAAACAGAGAAAGCTCGCCGCGCTCATCGCTTATCATAAGCCGCTTGCAGGCAACCGACTGAATTGTCCTGTAATTAAGCGACGAAATTCCCTGCGCATTCATATTAAACAGGATTTTTGAATTATTTATTGCCCGCGCCATACTCTCTTCATTATCAATAAATCCCTGATACGCCGTCTCAATAAGTGTTTTATCCTCCGCACGCGCAAGCGCGTCTTTGTAATGTCTTTCGATTGCATACCATGCAAACTTCAAATCAGGCAGCCGTTTCCTTAATTCAAGGAAAAAATTAAGCCTGAAATCAGTATCCAACCTGCCCGCAAACATTACATCAAACTCCGGAGAAATTCCGGCATCTTTATAAACTTCAAAATTAACAAAATGCGGCAGGTAATACAAATTCTTGAAATCGTACTTTTTAATCAACTCTCTGTCCCAGAAAAATGTATAAATATCATCTTTATAAAGATAATCAAAATACTTTTCCCACTCCGGTTCAGAAGTTTTGGAATCAATATTGTCTGAAAAATAACAGACACATTTTGCCTTCAGCCCGCTGCCAACCTTAATTTTCGCGGGTGAAAAATCATAACCCGTAATAATATCATAATCCCTATTTAAAAAAGGTGCTATATCCCCGCCAAAAAGTTCATCAAATACGGTAATTTCCGCCTTATCGCCAAAACTCTGCCTTATTCCGTCAGTAATACTTGAAACAATAAGCCGCCCTGCTATTGATACAGGCTGAATTACAAAGACTTTCAGTTTATTCATAGTTTGTCCGCCAGCTGTTTTTCAAGTTCTATACCGGTCTTAGTTTTAGCAAGCCCTCCCTGCGAGGTTTCTTTTAAAACCGGAGACATCAGATTTCCAGTACGCGCAAGTACATCCACAACTTCATCAGGCGGAATTTTACTTTCGATGCCTGCAAGCGCCATTTCCGACGCGGTCACGGCATGGATTGCAAGGAATGGATTTCTCTTTACGCAAGGCACTTCCACAAGCCCGCAGACCGGGTCACAGGTCAGCCCCAGAATGTTTTTTATTGCAAGAATTGCTGCATTAACAATTTTTTCATTGCTGCCGCCCCTAAAATACGTCAGCAAACCCGCCGACATACCGGATGCAACACCGCATTCCGCCTGACAGCCCGCAGCAGCGCCCGCAAGCCGTACTTTATTTGAAATAACCTGTCCGATTTTACCCGCAATAAGCAAGCCGTTAATCTGAATATCCTTAGTTATTTCTTCTTCCTCAATCATCGTAACAAGCACCGCCGGTACTATGCCGCAGGAACCGGCAGTCGGGCAGGCAACAATCTTGCCCATCCGCGCATTTTCCTCCGCGGACGCCAGCGCATATACCGTTATTTTTTCAAAGAGTTTACCAAACAGTGCCGGTGAGTTTTTAAAATACGCCTGAAGTTTTTTACAGTCGCCGCCGGATAAGCCGCTATTGGAAAGTTCTTTGCTTTTTTCACCGTTTTTTATACACTCTCTCATAGCCGCAATATTCCGGTAAACCACGTCGCGCAGGTATTCAACCGACAAATCCTGAACAAACGCCTCTTCTGCTTGCGCCTGCTCATATATGGATTGTTTATTTTTTTTACATTCGGAGAGTAATTCTTCAAAAGTCTCTGTAATAATCATGATTTAAGTTTCCTTATTCCGGCGGTAAAATAAATACACTCAATGTTTTGAATATTATTAACAAGTTCCGGATCAATTTCCGAGTCAAGCGCTATATACATGGAGGCATTCCCGCCTTTTATATCCCTGTCGCAAAGAAGAGAGGCAATGTTTACGCCCCTTCTTTGAATTAAATCGGTGACTTTTGAAATAACCCCCGGCAAATCCTGATATATAAGCAGCAAAGAATTGTAATGTCCGGTAATATTAACATTAAACCCGTTAATATTAATCACCGCAATCTCACCATAACCTACAGATTCCGCGCGGATAGTCATTTTATCATTGATAATGATTCTTACTGCATTAGGCGGCTTGTTAGTATCTTCAACAAACTCAAACTCATACTCTATACCATAATCGCCATCAAATATATTTTTTATCCTGACGTCATCAACACCCCAGC
Organism: Candidatus Gastranaerophilales bacterium; assembly: GCA_944323635.1. Classification (GTDB taxonomy): domain Bacteria; phylum Cyanobacteriota; class Vampirovibrionia; order Gastranaerophilales; family Gastranaerophilaceae; genus CALUTH01. Next base: position 1,685 of record CALUTH010000097.1, on the reverse strand, counting down.
CAAGGATACCCGCAAGAAGCGCTTTATCGGTGCCATGCCCCTTACCTGTTGTAGCAAAAGAGTTGTACAGCCTGAAATGAACCTTTTTAATCTCGCCGTTAAATATTTCACGCGCCATTAAACCGATTCTGACTGCTCCGGCGGTATGAGAGCTTGAAGGACCGACCATAATGGGAGAAATTACATCAAGAAGTGTTTTTCTGCCCGACATCCGGTTAATTAACCTCCGTTGCTCCGTTTACAAACTCATTGATTATAGAATAAAGTTTTTGCTGCCAATCCGCGCTTTTTTCAAGGAAAAAGTCCGCACCGCGGTTTTTGCAGATATGTTCAAGTTCTTTTTTATTTGATGCGGTCATTACACCGATGGTCGGACGTCTGCCGGTATTATCAGCAATTTTACGAAGTTCCGACAGCAGCATAAACCCTTCTCTGTCGGTCGGGATAAACAAGTCCATGATTACAAACTCGTAATTACGTTTTCTGTATTTATTAACCGCATCATAAATTTCGTGGGATACATCAATATCGTATTTGAATTTTTCAAGCAAAACCTTAAGCTGATAAGTAATAACGCCTAAATCATCGATAATAAGCATAGCAGGCGCGGTAGAAACTTCTTTATCCAATTCCGGATTAAGAATAGACTGAACAGACTTTCTGGAGTTTTTATCCAGCTGGTTTACCAAGTCTACAATTGCATCAAGCTGCTGCTTAAGCGTTCCAAGGTTTACATCTTTCGGTACATCTGCGTCGGTAATACCATAAAAAATATTTAAAAATTCAGAATCTAAATCAACATTCATATTACTACCCTGTTATACGGCTATACTTACAAATATAATATAGCATATTTAGCGCTTTTTGACCAGTACCATGCTTTAATAAATACCATACTCAAGGGTTAAGGGGGAATAAAACCACAATTTTTGGGGCTATATCTATCGTTTGATTAGTCCTGCGAAGAAATAACTTTATCGATTAAACCGTATTCAACAGCCTGTGCCGCTGACATATAGTAGTCTCTTTCGCAGTCTTCTTTAACCTTTTCAAGCGGCTGACCGGAATTTTCCGCCAAGATACCGGTGAGCATTTCTTTCATTCTGAGGATTTCTTTGGCTTCAATTTCAATATCGGTAGCCTGACCTTTAGCACCGCCCAACGGCTGGTGAATCATAATTCTTGCGCTTGGCAGCGCCATTCTTTTACCTTTAGCACCTGCTGATAAGAGGAAGGCACCCATACTTGCGGCTTCGCCGAGACAGATTGTTGAAACATCTGCTTTAATAAGGTTCATTGTATCATATATTGCCATGCCTGCAGTAATAACACCGCCAGGGCTGTTAATATAGAGCATAATATCTTTTTCAGGGTTTTCGCTGTCAAGAAGGAGGAGCTGCGCGATAATGGAATTTGCCATTTCGTCATCAATTTCTTCGCCGAGGAAAATAATTCTTTCCCTGAGCAGGCGGGAAAAAATATCAAACGAACGTTCACCGCGGGAGGATGCTTCAATAACGGTCGGCATATAACTGAGAATTTTGCTGTAATTTTCCATTTTTATCTCCTTCTTATAAAAATATTATAGTTATAAAACAAAAAACTTGCAATTTTTTTTTTGCCATGTATGATAATAATATCCGAGCGGAGATCGGAAGAGCGTCGTGTAGGGAAAGAGTGTAGAT
>CALUTH010000096.1 GCA_944323635.1 Candidatus Gastranaerophilales bacterium | reverse complement strand
GGATTATTGGCAGTACCCTCTCCGCTCTCGTCATTTTCTCCGATGTTTTCGCTGTTTTCGCCATCTCCGTCACCATACAGCATTTTATTTAAATCGGAAATCAAATCATTGAAATTTGTTCTGGAGGACGGATTGGCGTTTCTTGTTACCAGATACTCGTTTATTGCCGTCAGAATTTCCAGGAATGTTTCTTTTGTTATGTTTCCATCCCTGTAATCTTCGTAAATTTCCAGTAAATATGCGTAGGTATCATTGCCTTTATTGAGTTTAATTTCAACAAATTTATTTTTAATGTCTTCGTCCTGAATATCTACATTTAAGATATTATTGTAGATAATTGCTGATGCGTGCATATCTTCTACGGCTGATACAACGCTTTTGTATTTCTTAAGCTCGTTTATATACCCTTTTAGTACCAGATAAAAACTATTGTAAGGAATTTTCTTTATTTTGTATTTGGTTATTAAGTAATCCCTTAAAAACATCATTAAATAATCTTTGTTATTATAGAATAACTGTTCGATTTCAGACCACTCATAGCCTGCATTCTCTTCTTTTAAGAAATCCCGGATTAAGGCAATCTGGTTAAGTTTCTGGTTATCAATATTTAAAGAATAATAAAAATCTCTTACCTGTGGAGCATCCATATCTGTCAGATTAATATTGTACAAATACAATCTGTCAAGTTTATCCATAATATCTTTTAAATCGTAATTACCTAGTTTTAATTTTGTCCAGTATTCGTGGTATGTACAAAAGATTATGGTTTTCTTATTTTTGCCGGAAATTCTGTCTCCGAGCAGCAATGGCTCGTAAATATCATTGTTAGCACTGTTTAACAGGATTTTGGGGCGTCCGTTTCTCAGTAAGTAATTTGCTTTTATTTTTCGGATAAGCAGTTCGTTGCGTTCGGTTGTATTTTTCCAGCACTCGCAAACAGCAAAAAGAAACAAAGAAATTCCTACAAGGCGGCTTATTCCGTCTACAATATACTGTTCTCCGATTTTTATAGGTTTTGTATATACAACTCCGAGACTGCTTTTTTCGGTTATATCAAACATGTCAAAAATGTAGTTTGATAACTTAGAACTATACAAATACTTTTTTGCATAGTCCAGTGTATACAAATATCCTGTATTCTCAAGGAACTCAAGTACCTTATATAAATCCATGCCCCCGCCAATCTTATGCTGTGAGTATAAAACCGCCGCCCTGACAATTTTGTAATTTATCGCCTTCTATTTTTGCTCTCAGATTTTTGATGTATTTGTAAACGTAATCCCGCGGCAAACCTAATAATGTGGCAAGATCTTTTGCATAAACCGTTTTGTTAACGTTTGCAAGAAGATAATCAAGTACAGCCTGTTCTCTGTCTGTTAATGATTTCTTTAATTCAATATTAACTTCGACTGAAGCTGCAGGATTAACTTCCGGCTTTTTCTCAGGTTTATTTTGCTGTTGTTTTGGTTTGCTTATAGAAAACGGTGTATGAGAAATCTGGCGTTCTCTCTCAAAGGCTCTCTGCGCAATTGCCGCAAATTTGTCCTGTTTATCAGTGTTATTATGGTTATCTGTAGTCATTTTTTGTTCATTCATAACCATATCTACCACATCGTTCGTTGGTTTTGCTTCTTCAATAAGTTTCCCCAATCTTGCTGCATACTCCTCTAAAGTTATTTTTTCCAATGAGCTTCTCCACTGCTTAATTTCCTCTTTGGTCAAATACTCCGCCATCATTATCTCCTATAATTCCATGTGATAATTAGAAAAATCTATTGTTACTTTTTAATTTAACATAAAATTCTATTTTTGAATCAAAATGTTTCGCGATGTAAATTTTTTTGTTAAAACTTTACAAAGTTTACAATCATTTTCCCATGCTTATATATATTTAATACTAATGTAAAGAATTAATTTCAATTTGTTTTTTATTTTTCCTACAGTTTCTTAACGAAACAGTTACAAGCCTCGTTTTGTCTGAGCGAAGCGAGTTAACGAGGCTCGGGTTGAGTTTAGAAACTGTATTTAGGAGCGTGTTTTTTCTTTCTTTGTCCAAGTTTCTTTCTTTTTTCATCGCAATAAAGCGGATTGCGAGCAGAGGGTGAAAGCGTAAGCGTACCCGTTTAACGCGAGCAATTCAAGACAAGAAAGAAATTTGGTGCGGGGCTCGGGGGTGCATAGCTCCCGATAAAATTATTGTTTTGTTATTTTTCTTTTCTAATATGAAATTATATGAGACAGTAGTGATGCATATTTAAGGGCTCTTAAAAACCCGAAAAATACCCCCTTGCTATTCAATAAATTCAGAGGTTTTCGCCCCCAAGGGTTGATTTTTTGAAATGTTTGTTCTATAATGCTGGTGACAATAACATAATTTGCGTTGAGGTTTTTTAATATCTTAATTTTATGAGGATTTTGATATTTTTGTTGCAGAACCCCGGTGCAAACTCCAACGAACAATCGGAGAGAGGATTATGATTAAAAAATTATCACTTGTATTAGCAGCTATTACAATTTGCAGTATTAACTGTGTTTTTGCATCTGAAATTTCTGCTGATACCGTAAAAGAAAGTATTATCAAACATTCTCTTGAAATGAATGTTGATCCGGCTCTGGCTCTCAGCCTTGCCAAAAAAGAATCCAATTACAATCATTCTTTAAAAAGCCGCCACGGTGCTGTCGGTGTTTATCAGCTTATGCCGTCAACCGCTCAAAAACTGGGTGTTAATCCTTATTATTTAAATGAAAATATCAAGGGCGGTTTAACCTATTACAAAATGATGTATGATATGTTTGGTTCAACAGAACTTGCTCTTGCCGCATATAATGCGGGACCGGGTAATGTAAAAAAATACAATGCTGTTCCTCCTTTTGCAGAAACCAGACATTTTGTATCAAAAATTATGGCAGATTATCATGCGCTCAAGAAGCAGCCTGATCCGATTCTGCTAAAGATATTAGACCAGCAGAAAAAGGATTTGGAGCTTGATACGCTTCCGGCGACAGAATTGTCAGCAAAGGAGAATACTCCGGAGCTGCCTAAAGTTAATGAAATACCGGAGGTTAGAGAACCCTCGGTTGAAATGCAGGCTTTGTAGAACAAGTAATTTAAAGCTCCCTGTTAAAAGCAGGGAGCTTTTATATGTGGCATTTTTTATTCCTGTCTCTGTGTTATGTTTGTAATAAATCTTAAAACTCCTTATGTTGAAAAAAAAATATAAGGATGATACACTTGAAAAAGAGAAGGAGGGTATTTATGACAAGCGGGACTATGGTTAAATCAGACAGCAAACTTGTAAAAGAGGCATTAAAAGTTCTGGGTAAAGATAATTTTGCACTCATTATTCACGGGGGGAGTTTCCCGTCTAAAAAAGGTGAAGACACGGGCTTTGGTACTTATAATTCAGAAGCCGGACATGCGCTTATCAGTTATGCTGAAAACTACTTTAACGCTATTCAGCTTGGTCCGAACGGGAAAACAAAATCAACTGATGCTTCCCCTTATTGCGGTACAATATTCTCCGGCAATCCGTTATTTATTGACCTTAAACAATTAACAACAAGTGAGTGGGATTGTATCCTGCCATCTGCAGAGTATGAAAAAGTTGTTAAAAATAACCCGAATGCTGACAAGGGGAAAACGGCTTATTCATATATTTCTAAGGCGCAGAACGACGCTTTAAAAACTGCGTGGGCTAATTTTAAAAAGTCTTCAAAGTTTACTAAAGATTTTGATAAATTTAAAAAAGAAAACGATTTCTGGCTGTCAAAAGACGCGTTATATGAAGCTCTTTCTATTGAAAACGGCAGTGATTACTGGTACGGATGGAAGAATAAGGATGATAAAAATCTTTTAAATCCGGCAAATGATGATGACGCAAGAAGATATAAAACGAGAATAGATGAAATTTCCAAGAAATACGCGGATGAAATCGATTTCTATAAATTCTGCCAGTTTGTTCTTGAAGTTCAGTCATTAAAAACAAAAGAATTTGCACTTAAGCACAATATTAAAATGATTGCAGACCGTCAGGTTGCGTTCTCTGACCGTGATGCGTGGGCGTATCAATCATTATTCCTTGAAGGTTATTCTCTCGGGTGTCCTCCGGATTACTTCTCAAAAGACGGTCAGGCATGGGGGTTCCCTGCGATGAATCCTGAGAAACTCTTTGACAGAGAAGGCAATCTCGGTGAAGGCGGAGAATTGATGAAACGTCTTTACAAAAAAATGTTTACCGAGAACCCCGGTGGTGTAAGAATTGACCATATTGTAGGGCTTATTGACCCGTGGGTATACCGTTCCGATAAGACCCCAAAATGTGAAGACGGCGCAGGGCGTCTGTTCTCATCACCGGAACATCCGTTCTTATCAAAGTTTGCGGTTGCAACGCTTGAAGACCTTGATTATACTCTTGAAGCTGATAAAGAAAAAAGGGTAAAATCTTTGAATGATGAACAAATCAGGCTTTACGGACGTTTTGTTGAAAAAATAGTTATTGCTGCTGCAAAAGAATGCGGGCTTGATAAAAACGCAATTGTTTGCGAGGATCTGGGTACTTTAACAAATCCTGTAGTGGCGGTTATGGAAAAATATCAGCTTCAGGGAATGCGTTTAACTCAGTTCGTTGTTCCTGAAAAGCCGGAACATCCTTACAGATGTAAAAATATCGGTGAACATGTATGGAATATGGTAGGCACACACGATAATCTTCCTGTTTCATTCTGGGCTAAGTCAATGATTAATACTCATGAAGGTTATTTGCACGCAAAGAATCTTGTTGAAGATTTGTTTGCCGAGGCTGATAACAAAGATGATATTATTGTTAAACTTACAACGGACGCAAATTACTTGAAGTTTGTAAAACTTGTGGAAATCTTTGCATCAAAGGCTCGTAATGTACAAATCTTCTTTACTGATTTCTTCCAGATAGAAGATGTATACAATCGTCCCGGGACATCGGGGGATGCAAACTGGTCTCTCAGACTTCCGAACGATTTTGAATCAAAAGAGACAATCAATCTGCAGGAAATACTTAAGGCTGCGATTATTGCGCGCGGTCACGAGTTTGCGGATAAACATAAAGATTTGTTGGCTAAATTAGGATAGATATAATTGAAAAAAATATTATTAACATTTGTTTTATTAACGGGATTGGCGGTTCTGCCGCCGTGTTATGCGGCAGACGGCGCGGTTCCGCTGGATGCAAAACTTGAATATAATCAGGGTGTGGATTATTACAAGCTCGGTTTGTATGATAAAGCAATAAAGTCTTTTAGAGAGGCAGTAAAGATTTATCCTGATTATATTGACGCGTATTATAATCTGGCAACTATTCTTGATTATACCAATCAGCATTCGGAGGCGTTATCGGTATTTAAGCAGATACTTTTAAGAAATCCTAACGATTATGAATCAGTTTTTAAAGCTGCGCAAATTTGTGCTAAAATCGGGGATTATAATAATGTAAAGGCTTATGTTAACATAATCCCGCCCGTGAGCGAGTATTATAAACCGGCTCAGGCGCTTGTTGAAAAATTAACAATAAAAACAGATACACCGGCGCCTGCCGCTAATCCTCAGTCCAATGTTGCAAAAACGGTCGGCATTTATGAAAATATTGTAAGTCCGACGGGAATAACATCGGACTATGCCGGAAATATTTATGTTGCAACATTTACGGATAATACGATATTGAAAATTACACCTGACGGAAGAAGGCTGGTTTATATAAAAAGCCCGAAACTTAACGGACCGATTAGCCTTGCAAGTGACAGTGTAGGAAATATTTATGTTGCAAATTACAATGCGAATAATGTTTTGAAAGTTACACCTGATGGTAATGTGTCTGTTTTGTTGGACGGAGTAAGCAAGCCGTACGGGCTGCATGTAAATAATGACCTTTTGTTTATATCATCGCAGGGCAGTAATTCTGTTGTACGTCATAAAATTATACGATAACATCGTTTCTATCTTTTGTTTTGGAAACATGGCTCCGGTGAATAACATTTTACTTTAGCGTCAGGTGCATATCCGGATAATATGTAAGCAGATATGTCATAACAGGGATTCCTGCAATACTTTTCAGATTCCCAATATCTTTTATTTGTGAATTATAATAGGAAACATCTTTTTCATCATAAAGCATCTCATATACAATTGAAAAATCTATAAGATTATCTATAATACTTTCAAAAAAACGGAGCGGCTGTAAAGAACCGTTAAAAATAGCATAGCCTCCAATTTCTTCAAGTTTTGCAAGCGTTTGAATTTTTGATGCGGCAAAGCAGGCGTTACCTCCTATTTTGGTAAGGTTTCCTAAATCTTCCAAATCTATATCGGCAAAATCAGCATTCCCGTTAATTGTTTTAACATTTTTTAAAGATTTGAGTTTTGGCGAATTTATAAACACAGCGTCTCCGCCGATATATTCTAACTTACCCAAATCACTTATATTTGTATCGTCCAAATATAAATCTTTGCCAACATATTTAAGATTTCCAAGATTAGTTATGTACTTTGTGCCATCAAAAAATGCAGTCCCGCCAATATATTCAAGCTGCCCTAAATCCTCTATTTGCGATTCAGAAAAATATGCATTACCTCCTATTTTTTCAAGGTTTCCAAGAGTTTTGATTCTAGAATTTTCAAAATTTGCATCTGCACCAATATATTTAAGATTTTCAAGAGATGTAATATTAGAATTCCAAATATTAAGGGAGCCGCCAATATTTTTCAGTGCACCCAAAGTTGTCATTTCTGATTTAAAAAAATACGCATCACCTTTTATACAAGTAATTCTGTTAAATAAATCGCTTTCCTTTAGACCAAACTCCTTAAGTGTAAAATCTTCAGGCAATATATAATGTGAAAGTGTAATATTACCGTTCTGGTCCTGCTCCGGTCTAAAATCTAAACAATCTAATATTTTTATAATATCGTATTTTCCGTTTTTTGCTATTTCTTCCTTTATTTCGTTTAGTATTTTTTGTGTCTTTTCTGCAACGTCAACTTCGTGCTGTGCAGCATGACTCAAAGAATATTGCCCAAGATTTATATGCTCTTTAATATTCTCCAGGTGAGTAATAGGAATTTTACCGTTATTGCACTCACCTTGAACTTCTTGAATAACGTTCTCCTTAAACCTGATTCCGACTTTCGGTTCTCCGTTTACCATATAAACATGAAAATCCCCCTGTAACAGGTATAGCCTAGCATTAAGTGATTTTGTGCACCAGTTTTTATGTGACATGGCTTTTAACTTTTTCACATTAGACTCAAAGTTTTCGGAATCTTTTTGTTTAGAAGGAATAATAACCCATCCGGTTTGCGTCTTAAAAGAGTTAACATCTTTATTGTTATAAAATGCTTTTAAAAAGGTTTCATATTCTTTATTAAAATTAATATTTAACCTTGGTGTGCTATTCAATCTGTTTTCAATATCATTAATTGTATCTGCTAAAACCCCTTTATTTAATGATGGTAATAC
>CALUTH010000095.1 GCA_944323635.1 Candidatus Gastranaerophilales bacterium | reverse complement strand
TGGATAAAGAAAGAAAAACTACGCTCCCAAATACAGTCTCTAAACTCAACCCGAGACACATTAACTCACTTCGTTCAGACAAAATGTGTCTTGTTGCTGTTTCGTTAAGAGACTGTAGAAAAAGCAAAAAAATAAATTTTATATTTATTTTGGACAGTAGTGTATAATTCTTTACTTACTGTATACCTGCCTGGGAAATTTACACATTTATTCCCCATTTACCATCCACCCTTCATTTACCCCTTACCCCCTAAATTGTGCACAGGTGTTTGTTGGCATAATCAATTCTTCCGATAAGCTTATTAAGGTTAGTCATAACTTCCCTGAATTGCGGGATAGAGAGACTTTGCGCTCCGTCGGAGTATGCTTTGTCCGGATCATGGTGGACTTCCATCATAATCCCGTGCGCACCGGCTACAAGCGCGGCTTTGCTCATCGGCTCGATTAGAAATCTTTTTCCTGTGCCGTGGGACGGGTCGACGATTATGGGAAGGTGTGAAAGCTTTCTTATCAGAGGGACGGCGGCAATATCAAGGACATTTCTTGTATAAGTTGAATCGAAACCTTTTATCCCGCGCTCGCAGAGGATTACCTGCTCGTTGCCGTTTGCGAGGATGTGCTCTGCCGCAAGTAAAAATTCTCTTATACTTGCTGCCCCGCCGCGTTTGAGCATAACTGGTTTTCTGCACTTGCCTACTGCCTTTAGGAGCTTAAAGTTTTGCATATTTCTTGCACCTATCTGGATAATATCTGCGTATTCCATAACAAGCGGCAGGTCAAGGGTATCCATAACTTCTGTCACGACAAGAAGTCCTGTTTTTTCACGCGCTTCTGCAAGGTATTGGAGCCCTTTTTCTTCCATTCCCTGAAAATCGTAGGGTGATGTTCTAGGCTTGAATGCTCCGCCGCGGAGAACTTTTGCGCCCATTTCTTTAGCGGCGTAGGCTACTTCAAGAAGCCCGTCAATTTCTCGCTCGACACTGCAGGGACCTGCCATTATAACGGGGCGTTCATTGCCGCCGATTTTTACACCGTTTGGAAATTCTATTACGGTATCTTCTTCTTTTGTTTCACGACTTGCAAGTTTGAAGGGTTCCTGAATAATTTTGACTTCTTTTACCCCGTCTAATGACGATATTGATTGCGGCTGGATTAATCTTTTGTCCCCGAGTGCTGCAATTACAGTGTATACTTCACCATGGTTCAGATTTATTCTGAATCCGAGGTTTTCCAGACGGGTACAAACTGACTTGATTTGAGCCTCTGTGGCATTCTTTTCCATTATTATAATCATACTAAAACCTCATTTATTATCCGTATATTTTAATCATAGTACAGAAATAAATGAGTAAAAGATTTTAAGAGACTTTTATTAAGAAATACTACCGTTTTTTATAATCCGGTAGTATCTTTTAATTTATTCTCTGTCAAGTGCTTTTTGTGCTTCGCTGTTAAGATCCCCTCTTGTTGAGCCTACAGCTTGAATTGTTTTTTCTTGCTTAGCAGAATTCATAAATCCTGAGGTAATGTTGCTCCAGTTATTGTAAACAAAATAGCAGGCTGCTGCAAGGATTACTATAACAATTAATCTTAACATTTAAGTTCCCCCTTTTTCTTTTCTATATGATACATTTATTTTTTGATTAGTGCAACAATTTTTTGTATAATTAAAATAAAAAACGGAGCTTTAATGAAAAAACTAATCATATTATTGTTAATGGTCACGACCCTCTGCGGGTGTTCCGTAAAACAAGATGACGGAAAGACGCACGTTACTGTGTGGACACTTCAGATGGGAGATTTTTCTGATTATATGAACGGAGTTATATCGGAGTATGAAAAACACCATCCTGATATAGATATAGAATGGATTGATGTTCCGTTTTCTGAGGGAGAGAAGCGTACCCTCGCAGCCGTTCTGGGAAATAATCCGCCCGATTTAATAAATCTCAACCCTGATTTTTCTGCTCTTCTTGCACAGAGAGGCGCTCTGGAGAAGATCCCTGAGGATAAAATGAGGGGGTATAATCAGCAAATAATAGATGCCTTAAAATACAACGGTGTTTTATATTCCATTCCGTGGTATGCAACCTCTTCTGTTACATTTGTAAATATGGATCTTATTGATATGACAGATGTTGGAAAAGAAAAGGTGACGGAAAAGAAGGTATTTAAAAAAGTATCCCGCAGACGGTATAAATGGGTGACGGAGGAAGAGAGAAAAATACCGTATCCATTCCCCGTGTCATATACACAAATGAACCGTAATGCTCAGAGAATTAAAAATTTAACGGGGGCGTATATTTATACCCCGAACCTTGTTGATAATGATTCAATGCTCAGGATTTTGAATAAGTATGGAATAAACTCTCCTGAGGGTGTAAAATCCGAAGCGGCGATTGAATTATTTGAACAGTTTAGAGATATTTATCAAAACGGGTATCTTCCTAAAGAAACACTTTCCTTAACTCACAGAGAAGCATTTGAACAGTATATGGCAGGAAAAAGTGTATTTTTTCAGGCAGGGGCGAATTTTTTGAATATGCTTAAGGAAAATGCGCCGGGAGTTTACGCCGTGACAGAAATTAAACCGCAGCTTATCGGGAGCCTCGGACAGTATGATTTTTCTCTGATGAACTTTGTTATACCTGTAAAGGCGGGACATAAAGATGCCGCGCTCGATTTCGCACTGTTTTTAACATCTACGGAAAACCAGTTAAAACTTGCCAAACTTACAAATGTACTGGCAACGACTAACAGGGCGCTTAAATCGGATTTTTATAATGACTATTCATCCGTTGAGGCGGAGGCGCGTTCAGTTGGGGCAAAACAGTTAAATAAAGTTAAGCCTGTTATGCGGCAGACCCGTAACCAGAAAGAGTTGAACACTCTTGTTAATACGGCTGTACAGAGAGTTTTAACAGAAAAAAATACGCCGGTGCAAACAATACTTGATGAACTGTCTGATGATTGGGCGGCGCTTGTATATGATGAATAGTGTTTTATTTATGCAGCGTATAAATTAAATGGTACATTTCTTTACCTTTTACATTTTTCGTAAAACTGCCTGTAATATGTGCGTTTAATCTCTCCGCAACCTTTCGTGATGCGGTGTTTTCGGGTCGTATTTCTAATATTATTTCTTGCAGATTTAATTTGTCAAAAGCATATTTGGCAAGACTTTTTGCCGCTTCCAGAGCATACCCGTTGTGCCAGAACTGTTTTTTTAATATATAACTTATTTCGTAGTACTCTTGATTGTTTACGTTGGCGGGCGAAAGTGCTGCCTGCCCTATAGTATCGCCGGATAGCTTCTCTTCAATTATAAAATATCCGAGATTGTATTTCCGGTAAAGTGTTAAGTTTTTTTCAATCCAGTTTTGTACATCTTCATCAGTAAATTGATATTCCCATGCATACATTACGTCACTGTCCTGAAGTATATTTTTTAATTTTTCATAATCATTTTGGCTTATATATTTTAAAACTAACCGGTCTGTTTTTAGAAATATTTTATTCATAAAATATATGTTACCATAAATCTCGTATAGTCTGAATTTCTACATTCTTTGCCCCTCCCGTTGAAATATAATCTTTAGCGGATATTATAATAAGTGTAGATTTTACACTAGGGAATTAAAAATATGGATAACAAAAAGATACGTAATATAGCAATAATAGCACACGTAGACCACGGCAAAACAACTCTTGTCGATTGTATGCTCAAACAGGCGGGTGCATTCAGAGCCAATCAGCATATGCAGGAAAGAGTGCTGGATAGTAATGATTTGGAACGTGAACGCGGGATTACAATACTTTCAAAAAACATTTCAATCAATTACAAAGATTATAAAATCAATGTAGTTGATACACCGGGACACGCAGATTTTGGCGGTGAAGTTGAACGTGTACTGGGGATGGTAGATGGTGCGCTTCTGATTGTTGATGCCGCGGAGGGACCGATGCCGCAGACAAGGTTTGTTTTGTCAAAGGCGCTTGAACTCGGGATTAAAATAATTGTTGTTATAAACAAAATTGATAAACCGGCTGCGGATCCTGACAGGACGCTTGACAAAGTATTTGACCTGTTTACAGAACTTACTGACAGAGAGGATTTAATAGATTTTCCATATATTTACGCAAGCAGTTTAAACGGCTTTGCAATCAAAAGTTTGGATGATGAAAGAAAAGATATTGTTCCTTTACTTGATTGTATTATAGAAAATATTGCGCCGCCGTCGGGCGACGCGGATAAACCGCTCCAATTCAGAGCAACTACGCTGGATTACAATGATTACGTAGGACGAATTGTTATCGGCAGAATTGCAAACGGGAAAGTTTCTTCACAGGAGACTGTTACACTTGTCCATACGGATGGCAGTACAGAACGCGGTAAAATTACAAAACTTTTCGGGTTTAAGGACCTTGGCAGAGTTGAAATTGAAGAGGCTTATGCCGGTGATATTGTCGGTATCGCGGGGTTTGCGGATATTCAAATCGGCGAAACCATTTGTGATTTGAATAATATTAACCCGCTTCCATTAATAAAAGTTGATGAGCCTACTTTACAGATGAACTTTTCAGTAAACGACAGCCCGTTTGCGGGAGAGGAAGGCAAATTTGTAACCAGCCGCCAGATACGTAAACGTTTGTATGATGAGTTAGAAAAAAATGTTTCTATGCGGGTTGAGGACACAGACAGCACGGATATGTTCAGAGTAAGCGGCAGAGGTGAACTTCACCTGAGTATTCTTATTGAAACTATGCGCCGTGAAGGGTTTGAATTTCAGGTTTCAAAGCCGGAGGTTATATATAAAACAATTGACGGTGAAATGTACGAACCTTTTGAAAATCTTACCATTGATGTACCGGAGATTTATGCAGGCTCCTGTATCGAACGCCTTGCAAAGAGAAAAGCTAATATGCTTGAGATGGGAAATGCAAACGCCAGAACGCATATAAGATTTTCGATTCCTGCAAGAGGGTTAATCGGTTTCAGAACGGAATTTATACGTATGACCCGCGGCGAAGGCATCATGTATCATACATTTGACGAATATAAACCTTATGCGGGCGATATACCAAGGCAAAGAAACGGAAGTCTTATTGCACACGAGCAGGGTGAGGCGGTGCCTTATGCCCTTGCGCAGTTTGAAGACAGAGGCGTGTTTTTCATTACTCCGAAAACAAGAGTTTACAGAGGTATGATAGTTGGTGAGGGGAATAAACCGCAGGATATTGTGGTTAATGTTTGCAAAACCAAAAAACTTACCAATATGCGCAGTGCTACGGCGGATGTGATGGTTACCCTTCAGGCGCATAGAGAACTTTCACTTGAAGACGCGCTTGAATACATTGGCGATGATGAACTTATGGAGGTAACGCCGGAGAATATCCGCTTAAGAAAAATGGATTTAGTTAAATTCAGAAATATATAAAACAAAGAAAAGGGGTCTGAAAATGACCCCTTAATATCCCAATATATATTACCCCAATAAATAATAATTTTTTATCATCTTTTTATCCCGAGAAATCTACAGGCAAGTATGTAAAGCCCCTTGGTTATAAGACCAATAATAACACCGGCAATCCCCCCGAGAACTCCAAACGGTATATCATGCAGCGCTCCGTTTAGTTCATCGACATTTTCTTTAGTGGTATTCAGGTTATCTATTTCATTTTGCAATTCTTGGATTCTTTGCTCTGCGTATGCTATCTCTTCTATATACGCTTTTATTTCTTGTGCTGTTTCTTTTTGGTCGCTAATATGATTGTCTCTACGTTCTTCATAAAAGCTAGCATTGCTTTCAGCAGACTGATATTCTTTGTATTTTTTTTGATAGTCGCTGTATCTCACCCATTGATTTCCGTATCCGTCTGTGTAAATACTTTGAGCAAAAGTAACAGCGGGTTTATCAATATATTTGAATTTTCCTGTTTGTTCCGTTTCTGGAGTGGTTTTGGTAAAAGAGTCTTTTTGAGTACTATTTAGTGCCGTATTTGCCGCAGAAAACAGCGACAGCGCAAATATGGAAGAATATGCCAGTTTTGTTATTTTATTTCCGCCTGAATTTTTTACTTTTTGATTAAATGTAGAAATATTATTTATCTTCATTCCGGTAACCCTTTTATTTGTTGATTGTTATCATTATTTTTATTTTTCTCAGCTTCTACTCTGCTTCTTCTCTTGTTAATATGAGCGACAGCTGCAATGCAGTGTGTTATTACAAATAAGAATATAAATCCTTGCAAAAAAGAATCGCCGCCGTTCTCGCATATTTCATTGTATGTGTCGTAATGTAATTTTAAAACACGTTTTAAATAATCAGCCGACTGCTCTTGCTTCTCTATCTCTTCTTGCATTCTGTCACGCTGATACATAAACTCAGCCCGAACACTATCCATTTTGAAGTATTTTTCCCGCTCTTTGTCACCATCTAATTCTAATGCTTCTGAAAGTTCTTTCATTTCTTCCGTAGCTTTGTCAAGTGATTTATATTGGCTGTATGGAACCCATTGGTTACCCCACATGTCCATGTATACGCTTTGCGCTTTGTTTACCGGTTTCCCATGATAAATATATTTACCGTTTACTTGTTCTGTTTTTTGTCTTTCGGAACTTCTGGTAAATGTATCAACACTTTTAACAGCACCGGAGAGCAGAGCAAGAGAGAGCATTGATGAATATGCTAATTTCGCGGCTTTATCAGGGATAATTGACTTAAATGCCGTGTTATGCCCATGGTTGATTGCAGATACTTTCATTTAATATACTCCTTAATAATCCCTTATATTTTTAATAGTATATTAAAGATGATATAATTCAAGGGATTGTTAAGAAATGTCAGGAAAAGTAACTTTACTATTTAATTAAAACATTAACCTGAACAGTAAGAATCGTTTATTCAATTTTTCTGAGAATTTTCTCAGGTTTGACACTGAAGCTGAAGTATCAGTGATAATTTGCTGTAAGTTTGATTGGTTACTTCCGTCCGCCGAGCAGCTGTTCAGTGTATCAAGTGCAACATTAAGTTTTGCAAGTGAAAGGTTAATATTATCAATACTTGTAATTATTTTGCCCTTAACCTGTTCATCGCTTGTAAGCGCGTTTACTGATTGCGAAATTTCGTTGAGGTTATGCATAACGGCGTTCAGGTCGCTTGCAAATGCTTTACTGTCGACCGAACTTAGAATCGGGGATACGCTGTTTGAAAGCTTAGTTACAGCATTTGTCATATCGTATAATGCAGGTTTAAAGTTTTCGTCTCCGATTATTCCGTTTATATTAACTGCAAGTTTGTTAAAGTTGGTTGAAACATCTTCCATCATATTCATTAAAATATCTAAATCTTTTTGTGATGCATCCATAAGGGTTTCAGCTTTGCTCAAAGTTGAAGTTGCCTGTGCGGTAAGTCCTTTGAAGTTGCTTACAGAATCTTTAAGGTTAGCAATCATTGTATCGTTGAGCAATTCGTTAATAATACGGTTTGTTTCTGTGAGACCTTCGGCTGCTTCGTATTGAAGTTCCATAAAGTCGGCTATTCTCATCGGTTCAATGATTGTGTATGGCGATGTTTGGTTTGGATACGGAATAGGTGCATTATCGCGCGGTACAATCCTTAATTTCTTTTTTCCGTTAACTGTAACAATTTGTCCTGTCATAAATTCCGGCAGAATGAGCCCGGGAAGATCGACAACGTACCCTATTTTATATGCGTAAGGAGTTTTTATGTCCTCTTTGAATTTAAGCGGTACAAGCTGTGAAGTAAT
>CALUTH010000094.1 GCA_944323635.1 Candidatus Gastranaerophilales bacterium | reverse complement strand
GCGCTTGCTTTATCAGTTTTGCTATCGGTGAAAGCTTGGGTGCATCTGCTCTCCGTGTTGCGGGCGGTATCTTTACCAAAATCGCAGACATCGGTTCTGACCTTATGAAAATCCAATTTGGGATTAAAGAAGATGACCCGAGAAACCCCGGTGTTATTGCTGACTGTACAGGTGATAACGCAGGCGACTCTATCGGTCCTACAGCTGACGGTTTTGAAACTTATGGTGTAACCGGTGTTGCTCTCGTAAGCTTTATCCTGTTAGGTGTAAATCCTGAATACCAGGTTCCGCTGTTAGCGTGGATTTTCACTATGAGATTCTTAATGATTGTTACTTCAGTTGTTGCATACTGGATTAACGGTTTAACTACAAGAATTTATGCAGCAAAAACTTCTAAGTTCGATTTCGAACTTCCTTTAACTACACTTGTTTGGATTACTTCAATCCTTTCAATCTGTATGACATTCGGTGTAAGTAAATGGTTATTGGGTGCATTACCGATACCAAACCTCTGGTTGGTTCTCTCAATCATCATTTCTTGCGGTACTTTAGGTGCAGCACTTATTCCGGAAGCTACAAAAGTATTTACCAGTCCTAAAGCAAAACATACCAAAGAAGTTGTTACCGCTTCCAAAGAAGGCGGTGCATCCCTTACAATCCTCTCAGGTATTGTTTCAGGTAACTTCTCAGGTTTCTGGATCGGATCTATCATTGTTCTTCTTATGGGGCTTGCTTACTTCGCAAGTACTCATATCGCAGATGGTATAATGATTTATCCCTCAGTATTTGCATTTGGTTTGGTAGCATTCGGTTTCCTCGGTATGGGGCCTGTTACAATCGCTGTTGACAGCTATGGTCCTGTTACCGATAACGCTCAATCAGTTTATGAACTTTCTTTGATTGAAGAAGTTCCTGATGTAGCAAATCAAATCGAAAAAGAATTTGGTTTCAAACCTGATTTTGAAAACGCAAAAAGATATCTTGAAGAAAATGACGGTGCAGGTAACACCTTCAAAGCTACTTCTAAACCGGTTCTTATCGGTACAGCGGTAGTTGGTGCTACAACCATGATTTTCTCATTGATTCTTGTTATTAAAGAAACATTAGGCATTACGCCTGAAATGATATTGAACCTGTTAAACCCGTACACACTTCTCGGTTTCATCGCCGGCGGTGCTGTAATTTACTGGTTCTCAGGTGCATCTATGCAAGCAGTTACAACAGGTGCTTATTCTGCCGTTGAATTCATCAAGAACCACATTAAACTTGGTGAAAACGATGACAAAACTGCAAATGTTGCTAACTCAAAAGAAGTTGTTAAGATTTGTACACAATACGCACAAAAAGGTATGTTCAATATCTTTATCGCATTGTTTGCATTTGCATTAGCACTTGCTTGCCTGTCATCACCTGCCGGTGATAACAACGCACCTGTATCATTCTTCGTAAGCTACTTAATCGCAATTGCGGTATTCGGCTTGTTCCAGGCTGTATTTATGGCAAATGCCGGCGGCTGCTGGGATAACGCTAAGAAAATCGTAGAAGTTGATATGAACGAAAAAGGTACTCCGCTCCACGAAGCTACCGTTGTCGGCGATACTGTCGGCGATCCGTTCAAAGATACTTCATCTGTTGCGATGAACCCTATTATCAAGTTCACTACATTATTCGGCTTACTGGCAATGGAAATTGCTATTAACCCGATATTCAGAGAACACTCAAGAATAGTAGGTGTTGTACTTCTTATCGTAGCACTTGTATTCGTAATTCGTTCATTCTATGCAATGAGAATTCCTGCAAGTACTGAAGAAAAGTAAGTATTGCTAAATTAACAGGGCGGACGGGATTTTATCCCGTCCGCCCTGTTTTATTTTTAGTGATAAAAAATATTTCTAAAACATTGCCCCATCGGGGCGCTTCTTCACTGGAAGTTGGATAATAAGTCGGGCTTTAACCCGACTACTTATAACTTTACTTCTTCGGTTGCGGCTTTAGGCGGCTATTGATTTTTATTTTTTTAACTTCTTCACTAACAACACAATTGCACTTAAAACGGCAACTCCGCCTACACCTGCAAGGATTTGTTTCTTATCCGGCATTTTCCTTTTTTCCTGTACCGGTTTGTTTTTGAAAAACAGGTTGTCCGCGTTTTCGTAGAATATTTTATTAATTATTTCTTCGCCTTCTTCGTCGCCAAACTCTGTTTTTATGGCACTCTTGAGTGTACTTACCGTATCTTCGTAGGATTCTTTCGGTCCATGTCTGTTGAAGTTTAATTCTCCGTAAATCCCGAGCGGTGCATCAGTACCAAACATAATCCTGTCCAGTGCGCCAAGGTCTTTCATACGTTTTATCAAATCAATTATATCTTTAGGCTCCTCATTTAGTTTCCCTTTATGAAAATCCATCCACGAGATTTCTGCGTACAGTTTAGCATCGTTATTTTTTATCGATTTTTCTAAGATGCCTATTGCCTTCTGGTTAGCGATACTTCCGCCCAGTCCTGTATGCCCCAGAACTATCGGTACATTCGGGTGTCTTTTGGCGAGTTCATAAATATATTCAGGGTCAGCAAAATGGCGTTTGCTGTTTTCTTCGCCAAGGACATAGTTTATTGATACCTCCGAGTGAATCAGGCAGGGAAGTTTAAATTCTTCTGCCGCTTTCAGATAATCATCATAAAGTGTTGAATTTGCATTAAGCCCCATTTCTCCCGGGTGGAGTTTTAAGCCTGCGATATTGTTATAGTGGTGTTTTATTAAACTTCTTATAACCTTTGCGTTCCCGTTTGTTGCGGAAGGTTGGCAAACAAGCATGACTTGATAAAACGGGTCTTGCTGACTCTTTTTTATCACATCCATATTGGCGTTTTTTTCATCTTTTATAAATTTCATTCCGCCATTTTTTGTGAGTTTTTGTGAAGGAATTAGACCGTCAATACTTGATACTAATGCTTTTTTTACATTGTCTGTTTGTTTTTTACCGTTTACTGTTACTTCAAGCGGGCTTTTAATAAATGAATCAAGCTGATTTGTCGGAAAAAACTCGCCTTTCCAGAGTGTGCCCGTTGTCCCTCTGTGTACGTGTGCGTCGATTATATCGGCTTTAAAATTCGGGGCTTGTGATTTTATCGGGGTGATGCTTAACAATTTGTGATACCTCCTTTATTTTGATGCAGTATTATTTTCTACCCTTACCGGCAGATTTTTGTTAGATTTTATGTTTTGTATTTAGGTTAATTTATATCCCATTTGCCGCAGGTTCCGCCCCAGCGTGCGATGATATTGCCCTTTATATCACTTATTTTTTCAACGTGTTCAATTTTTTCTCCGCCTTCCAAAATAGTAATAATTTCGCAGTTGTTAGAACAGCCTGTACAGTGACAGGTTACTGACTGGAAGTTCATATTGCCGACTTCCCAGCCCTTGAATTTTGTATCGGTTTCTGTATACTGGTGATTTTCCATTGCAAGAAGAGCCGCACCGATTGCGCCCATTGTCTGGTGGTTATCCGGAACTACGATTTTTGTGCCCAATGCTTCTTCAAACGCCTTAACCATACCTGAGTTTGTAGCAACACCGCCCTGGAATGATACTGTCGGGAGTAATTCTTTACCGAGCGCAAGGTTTGAAAGATAGTTCCTTACAAGCGCCTGACAGAGCCCGTATAATAAATCTTCTACAGGGTAGCCTAATTGCTGTTTGTGAATAAGATCGCTTTCTGCAAATACACCGCATCTTCCCGCAATACGCGCAGGGTTTGTAGACTTAAGTGCAGTTGCGCCGAATTCTTCAATAGGAACATTTAAACGCTGTGCCTGATGGTCTAAGAAACTCCCTGTTCCTGCCGCGCAAACGGTATTCATAGCAAAGTCCGTAACAATACCGTCTCTTAAGATAATAATTTTACTGTCCTGACCGCCGATTTCTAATATGGTTTGAACACCGGGGATATAAGTACTTGCCGCAACAGCGTGGGCTGTAATTTCATTCTTAATAATATCTGCACCGACCAGTGCGCCTGCAAGGTTCCTTCCGCTGCCGGTTGTGCCGACACCTTTAACATCGTATTCGCAGATTGCCTGTGAAATTATATGTTTTAACCCTTCCTGTACTGCATTAACCGGTTTGCCTGCAGTTTTTAGCATATATGAATCAACGTATTTGCCCTCTTCATTAACCAGTGCAAGTTTTGTTGTTACTGAACCGACGTCGATACCCAAATATACTGTTAAACTCATTGTCCCTTACCTTTCAATACCGCGGTCATTATAAATTGCCGGGGCTCCATTGCTATTCATGCTTGTGCAAGTCTATTTTAACACAAACAAATTTTTACCGTAATATTATGAATTACTGCGGAATTAATACCGATATTACTGCGTTGTTTATATTCAAATACCTTTTTGCAGCGTCTTTCAAATCATCAATTGTGATTTTTTCGACTTCACCAAGATAATTTTCGGCAAGCGTCAGGTCATCGCAAACGGTCATGTAATATCCGATAGTTTCGCCTATTGCAGATACTGTTTCAGCGTCAGATGCAAAGTCTGCTTTTATTTTGTTTTTTGCTTTTTTAAATTCGTTTTCGGCAATATTTTCTTTAACTTTTTCTACTTCTGCTTTAATAAGTTCTATTGCCTTATCTTTTTTCTCAGGTATAAAGTTTGCCTGCAGGAAGAAATTACTGCCGTCTTTAAAAATATAATGTTCAGCGCCGACCATATTGAATACCTGTTCTGGCGCTTTTTCAATCAGGTTTTGATACATTCTGGAACTTGCCCCGTCTCCTATAATGGTTGCAAGCATATCAAGCATGATGGTGTCTTTTAAATCCTTTGCAGGTGCGCCAAGATAGCCGAACATCATAAAACCTGAGGTTAGGCATGCTTTATTTTCAATATAAACTGTATGATCAGTCGGAGCATCCGGTTCGTTTATTCGATTGATATGTTTTGCTCTGTCTTTAAAATCAAAACCTTTAATAATTCTGTCCAAAACCTGTTCGTGGTCAAAATCCCCGACAACAATTGTAGTGATATTGTTTGGGGAATAGAAAGTTTTGTAATAGTTCATTATGGTTTCCTGTGAAACCTTTGAAATGATTTCAGGGGTACCGATAACATCCCGTTTGTACGGATGTTTTTTGTACATTGCATCATTTGTGTAGTTATAAACCTTGCTCCAAGGCTGGTCTTGCCGCATTCTGATTTCTTCTATTACAACATGGCGTTCGCGTTTGTCTGTAACATTTTTATCATCAAGATTAAACGGACTTCCGATTTCTTCCGGCGGTAAAACCGGATCAATCATCATATCAGCGTGCAGGTCAAGTGCAAGATATAAGTCCTCGTCATTCTTGCCTTTAGGAATTGTTACATAATAGAAAGTGTAATCTTTCCAGGTTGCGGCATTAACGATTGCGCCTTTCCCTTCAAGTATCCGGTCAAAATCTCCTGCTTTGTGTTTATGTGTCCCTTTAAACATAAGGTGTTCAAGAAAGTGCGAGATTCCGTTGATTTCGTCATCTTCGTTTATAGAGCCGGTTTTTACCCACGAGCTTATATTAACAAGTCCGCCGTCTTTGTGCGCCAGAACAACTTTGTGCCCGCTCTCCATCTCATAAACTTCGACATCTTTTGTTAAGAACGGATATTTGATTACTGTTTTTTTCATAATTTCTCCTGCAAACCTGACTTCATTATAGTACAAGTAGAAGTTTATTTATAGTACCAGAGATTATGACGTTTGCAGTATTCTTTTAAGTCCTTTTTGATTTCCGGCGCAAGGATAAACAGAACGATGATGTTAGGAATAGTCATTGCCATCATCATTGCATCCGTAATATCGATAACCGAACGAACGTTCATTGCTGACCCGATTACGATAAATATACAGTAGATTATGTTGAAAGTGAGAACACGTTTTTTACCTTCACCGAGTAAGAATGTCCATGCTTTTTGTCCGTAATAAGCCCAGGAAATAAGAGTTGATATTGCAAACATAATTGCAATCAAAGATAAAATGTATGGGAAGAACGGAATTACTGATTTAAACGCATTTGATGCAAGTTCAATCCCTGAAATTTGTGCAGTTGCAGTGTCGCATGTCCCTGAGAATACAATCGCAAAAGAAGTGAATAAACATAATAATCCGGTAAGGAAAGTTTCTATTAATGCAACAAATCCTTGCGATATGGGTTCTTTTGTCTTTGCGGTTGCATAAACAATTGCAGCAGCCCCTGTTCCTGCCTCGTTTGACTGTACAGAACGTCTTAAGCCGATAATAATTGTCCCGAACACCCCTCCGGCTACTGCTGTCGGGTGGAATGCCTCTCTTAAAATAAGTCCAATTGCATGCGGTATGTTTGCAAAATTTGCAAATATTACAATTAAACCTGATACAATATACATTAAGCACATTGTTGGTACAAGAATTGCTGTAACTTTTGCTATACTTTTAATTCCACCTACAATTACAAGACCTATCACGATAGCTACAACCAGACCAAATACCCATGTGTAGCCGTTTAAAAAGCTATGTTCAGCTCCTGTTATAAATATAAGCTGGTGTGCTGATTGGTTAATTTGTATCATATTTCCGCCGGTAATACCGCCGCCGATACAAAGTACAGCAAATACTACTGACAAAAACTGACCGAGTTTTCTCATTTTCTTTCTTGTAAGACCGTGCGCAATATAGTGCATAGGACCGCCTGATACCGAACCGTCAAGGTTAAATCTTCTGTACTTAACAGAGAGCGTTGCTTCAATAAACTTAATTGCCATACCTAAGAGCGCGCCTGTAAAAATCCAGAATGCAGCGCCCGGGCCGCCTATTGAAATAGATATTGCAACCCCTGCAATACAACCAATACCGATTGTACCGGAGAGTGCCGTTGCAAGCGCGTGGTATGAAGATACTTCACCGCTGCCTTCTC
Source organism: Candidatus Gastranaerophilales bacterium (assembly GCA_944323635.1). Taxonomy (GTDB): domain Bacteria; phylum Cyanobacteriota; class Vampirovibrionia; order Gastranaerophilales; family Gastranaerophilaceae; genus CALUTH01. The sequence continues at coordinate 920 of CALUTH010000094.1, read as the reverse complement.
CGCCTTCTGAGGGCTGTCTTAACACATCAATGGAGTGTTTTAGACCAATAATTGAAACCCCTTTGAAATATATTGTAAAAAATATTCCCGCAAAAAGTATCCAGAAGATAATTATAGGAACATCGTACCCGCATACTTTTATCGGATAAAATACCAATGAGGCTATATAATTTGTTATTGGTGCGACTTTTTGGTCAATAAATTTATCAACATTAAACGCAAATGCTGATTGCAGGTTTAATAACAGGGTTAACATCAAAAATAAATACTTTCTCATCAATAAATTATCCTTTTCTCAGCTAGTACAAACATCTGTTTTATTATATCAAAAACATGCCTTTTACTCATTTATATTTTTACATAATGAAACATTTTGCCATGCAAAAAGAATTTTAAATTTTCGTATATTTAAAAAATTCTATCAATTCAGGTTGCCTTCTCTTTCAATGCCGGCGGGTTTTATATACATCAGGATATATTTGAAAAACTTTAAACTTTTTTTGATTTTTTTTTGAGGTATCTTTTTTTTGTAAACAAAAGTTAATATTTGGTATTTTTCAGGCAAAAAATTTTTTTTTCGTGTTTAATAAATTTCGGATAATTTTTAAGAGGAATAGAAAATGAAAGTAAATAATTTGAATTTGCCATATGTTGCTAAGTCTCATGTTTTAACTACAAATTATCAAACTAAAATGCTGCAAAATTATAATAAACCTGCGGAAGTCGGTGATACATTTGTCAGAAATGTGAATTTTACGGCTAATCATCTTCAGAAAGTTGATTTGTGTGCAGGACTTTTACGAAAACATATTATGACAGAGGCTGTAAGTCTTGCAGAAATTGAAGGCATTTTAAAAAAATTTGTTCCTGATGTTTCAGTAAAACCCCTTGGCAATCTAGACGGCAGTTTATCAAAACGT
>CALUTH010000093.1 GCA_944323635.1 Candidatus Gastranaerophilales bacterium | reverse complement strand
AGGGCGCCGTGTGAGCGAGAGCGAACCCAGCCCGTAAGGTGGAGGAAAATGTGGAATTTTCCGACACCCCGCATAATCCAAGATGTTTCGGGATCTTACCGGAAAACAAGTATAATGCCAAGTTGGCAAGATGCTGAAGCGCGAATGAGCAGAGGCTGGAGGGCAAAATGGGAATTTTGCCCGTAATGCCGTTTAACGCGAGTGAGCAAGATCCAAGTTCAGCATGACAAAATAATTTATCATGGACAGTTGGAGGGCAAAGCAAAGAAAAATCCGCCCGCAGGAGAGGGAAGAAACAAAGAAAATCCGCACAGCATGGGGCGTAAGCTCCAGCGGAGCGCCGGTTACTAAAAAATCATGCGCGCCCTGAAAAAATATGTAGTTTTTTGAATATATTTGACCTTTAACGAGTATTTAGCTATTATTGTTTTATGATAATTAAAGTGTCTAATCTAATCCACGCATTACTTTCACTGAAAAAGTATTATATTTTTTATGCACAAAACAGGGGCCTTGGTTATTTGCCATCTTTAGAAAAATCCTGTATAAGCAGTTTCCGCTACACACTCGGTCTTTCCTGCAAAACTATGCAAAGAATTCTTGAGCGCCTCTACGGTTTTTCTAAGGGTGAATTAACTATTGATAAAATATTTCTCAATATGCAAAAATACAAATATATCTCAAGTTCAGAACGCTGGCTGATGTATTACGAAGACTGCGATAAAAAGGGTTTTAATCCAGTAAAGTCCAGAGAACTTTTGAGTATAATTCCCCAGTTTATAAGCGATACGGAAAACCTGATTGAGAATATTACAAGGGTTTAATATTTGACTTTTGCCCCGCAATTCTGATACTCTTAATGTATGGATATATGTATAAAAAATTTGTCAAATGCGCTTGTTTCGCTAAAAGAATGTAATCTAAAATACGAAGAAAATAAAACCTCCGATTTAGCAGTTTTTCTGGAAGATGCCTGTATAAAGCGTTTTGAATACACATTGGATACCGCCAGAAAAATGATGAAAAAAATCCTAAAAAAATATATGCGCATCCTGAAGAAGAGCTGACGGTAAATAATATATTCAGGTTTATGCAGGGATATAACTTTATAAGCGATTGGGAACGGTGGCGGAATTACTATGAAAAAAGAAATAATACAGCGCACGAATATAATCTGGAAAAGTCCAGAGAGCTGGTATCAATTATTCCGCAATTCATTCAGGATACGGAAGAATTGATAGATAACATCAATAGGAAGTTAAATTAATGCTGCCGGGTGTTACAACTGAAGAAATGAATATTATACAAAAAATTTTGCAAAATTATGCAGGTGAATTTTTTGCATACGGCTCAAGGGTAAAAGGCGGTTTTACTGCGCTGTCGGATCTTGATGTCCTTGTTAAGTCTGATTATTTTGATGAAATAATATCAGGTTTAAAGTCGGCGTTTGATAACAGCAGGCTTCCCTACATTGTTAATTTTGCAAATTATTCTGCTGTAGATAAAGAATTTTATGATTTAATAAAAAATGATCTTGTAAAGATTAAATAAAATAAAAACTATAAAAAACATCACCTGATAATTCAGGTGATGTTTTTTGTTTTATTACTATGACAAATTATTAATAAGTCATGCCGGTTGTAGCCGGTTTCTTTTGCGGAGCAGCGCCCGGAATTGACTGCCAGTTTGCTGCCATAATTTTCTTAAATGATTTGAGTGCAGTGTCTTCCAATTCGCCGAGTTCTTCTGCTTCCATAATAAGTTCTCTTAACGGAAGAAGTGCACGCTGGTCTCTAAGAACACCCAAAGCTGCAGCAGCACCTGCTCTTACCAAGTCATTTTCATTTTTGTTTTTCATAACATCAATTAATGCAGGAACGGCTTTTTTATCATTTAATTTGCCAAGTGATGTAACTGCGTAAATTCTAACGTTTACCCATTCATCATAGAGCATATTAATAATCTTATCTACAGCCTTTTTGTTTCCGATTTCGCCGAGTGCTCTTGTAGCATCGCAGCGAACGTTAACTTTTTCGTGGTCTAAAGATTTCATTAATGCGTCTGTTGCAACATCGCCGATTTCGATTAATGCATCTGTTGCTGTAATACAAACTTGTGAATTTTCATCATTAAGTGCTTCAACAAGCGGTTCAACAACGATTTTACCGCCCAAACGTCCGAGTGCTCTTGCTGCACGTACACGTACGTCAACGTTTCTGTCTTCACGTAATGATTCGATAAGGTATTTTGTTGCTTTTGAATCGCCCAATTCGCCTAAAGCTCTTGCAGCATAAAGTCTTACGGAACCGTTTTTGTCATTTTTTAATACATCAATTAACGGTTCAACTGCTTTTAAGTCACCTAATTCGCCTAAAACTCTGGCGGCATTATATCTAACTTTTTCTGAACTGCTTGTTCTCAAATCAGAAAGTAATTCGGTGAATGTTTTTCTTACTTGTTTTTTCTTTCCGCTGACAGTAATTGCCATAAACGTAACCTCCGTTTCACGAATAAATATATATCTACACTTACATTGTTATAAAGTATTTTTGTATTGGATAATTGCTTTTGAGGATATTTTTTGTAAACTTTTTGTTACATATATTCTTTATTTTCTTTATATTCCTAGTTTTGAGGCACACACTGTATTTATCTTTTTTAAATCTTTTAAAATAATTAAGCGTAAAACCTACACTTATATAATAACATATTTTTTAAAATAGTCATCACCTATGAGGATTTATTAACAAATTTTAAGTGATTTTTGAAAATTTTTGGATAAAAATTGATTTATTACTGGATTTGAGATGGTATATAAACATGCTATCATACTACTCACCGGGGATAGTAATAATAAATTCGCTCCCTTTTCCGACCTCGGATTTTACGGATATTTTTCCGTTATGTTTTTCAATAATTTTCTTTGATATAGCAAGCCCTAATCCTGTCCCCACACCGACTCCCTTGGTTGTGTATCCCGCAAAAAATATTTTATTTATGTCATTTATTCCGCATCCGTTGTCTTTTATACGCACAATCAGGTTTTTATTGCAATACTCCGTAGAAATGATTATCTCACCACGCTCTTTTATAGCCTGACAGGCGTTTACAAGGATATTCATAAAAACTTGATTAAGCATGTTCGGATAGCATTTGACAAGCGGAATATCGCTGTATTGTTTGGTTACAGTCACTTTATTTTTGGTTTCGTGTCTTATTAAATCAAGTGTGAGATCTATTTCTTTATTTATATCTGCTTCCTGCAATTCCGCTTCATCAAGCCTTACAAACTTTCTTAAGCCGGTTACTATCTTATTTATACGGTTTATTGCTTCTGTATCAATTGTATTAATTTCGCTCAATATTTCAGCAGTATCAGTATCTTTGAGTCGCTTTATGAGTTTTACCGCAATTTCGTTATTTGATTTTATTGATGCCAGCGGGGTGTTAATTTCGTGTGCAATTCCTGCAACCAATTGCCCCAGCGAAGCCATTTTTTCAGAGTTTATAAGTTTTAACTGCGTATCTTTTAATTCTTTCAGCGTACGTGTTAACTCTTCTACCATTTTTTCGTTCTTTTCATAAAGCGAGGATTGAAGGAGAGCGTTACCCAGCTGGGAGGAAATTCCGTCCATTATTTCAAGTTCATCGTTTAATCTTCTCGTTTGTCTTGTCAAAAGTACAAGTACGCCGAGCAAATCTTCTTTATGATATACGGGAACGACAATCCGCTGTACTCTTTCAGGAAAAGGTTTTGCATCGTTGTATTCTCTTAAACAAAAATTGTATCCGATTTGTTTTTCTTTTAATTTTTTTTCTGTCTCATCGTCAAAAGTTATTATTTTTCCCGCATCTTTTTTTACTGAGGAAACGGTTATTTCGTACCCTGTGTCGCACTTTGAGGCATAATAAGATTTGAAGGTATTAAAAACAGTTTCCAATTCTTTGAGCGTGGATTTTAAAATCTGTGAAGTATTTATTGATAATCGTATTAAGTTAGAAATCTTATTTAACAGAAGAAGTTTCATTGCCTGTGATTGGGCTAACTGTTTTATTTTTTGCAAACTTCTGTTTTCATTCTCAAGTTCTTTATTCTGACGTTTAAGCGTTTTATTTTCATCAAGCAGTGTTTTTGAACCGACTTTATCCGTAACGTCAGTAAAAACAATAATATGGTAATTGTTACGTTTAGTCGTGTTCATATCAAAAAACATGTAATCATTGTTTCTTGTTAAATAACTAACGTGTGACGAAAAATCCTCTTTAGATATAAGCGCCTGAGAAATCGGGTTGTGGGTTAAAACATCGCCGCTGTTTAGCGCGCATATTTCGTAATTAAGTTTATGCGAAAAAGATTTCAGCGTTGTAAAGTCACTGAAAAATCGTTTAAAAACATTGTTTTTAAACACAACTGCTTTATCATCCCTAACCACCATCACCGCAGAATTAAAGCGGTTGAAAAATTCAAACTTTTCCATACCGTGATTATATCACAAACGGAGGGTAATGGCAGCCGTTTCGGGCGGGAAATTTTTGTCCGCCGTAAAATTAAGATTTTTATCCTGTATTACGTCCAGAGCCTGCTCCACCAGCCGGAAGGACCGTTGTTAAATGAGGCTTCTCCTACAGGAATCTTGATTGTATAATCCGGTGAAAATGTGGTTTTATCAAAGTCCGTATTCTTACCGTCCGGAGTAGAGCCTGCGGGTGCGTTTTTGGTGATGTAATCTCTGTTATTATTCATCAAAACATTTTCCGCAAGACCAAAATCCGCTTTAACGTCATAACCGTTGAATGCCGGTGAAAGCCCTCCTTGCGGTTTAACTTTTACTTCAAAGTATTTGCCGTCATCACTTAATTTTATATCGTAGTATTTTTCGTAATTATTTTGTTTTGCCTGTTCAAGTTTTTCTTCCGGCGTAAAGTCGTAATAGTCAAGTACGCCTATATCGTTTGCGTTTCTTGCCTTTTCCTGAAGTTTTATAAAATCGTCCTCAGTCATATTTATGTCAAAAAGTTTAATGACATTCTTATCCTGAACGGTTAGTGTAGCCTTTTTTACGGGTTGTTGTGTTTTGGGGTCAATAATATTAACAGTAATTGTATTGGGCATTTTTTCTCCTCCTATTTAAAATATCCTATATGTTTATAAAGTTTTTGAGTGAGAAAAAATTGACTAATTTTTACAAATTGTAAAGAAAACCGGCTGTTTTTTATTCAGCCGGTTTCTTGATTATTTTTTGCTTTTGTCGGCAAATTCACTGTCAACCCGCAGGAATACCGGTTTTATATCCTCTTTTGAAATAAGTTTGCCCGGCTTGATATTATCGCAGGTAATGCTGTCCAGTTTTGTACTTATATCGTAAGAAAGCTGTTTTGCCATAGATTTTGCAATGTTCGGACAGTACGGGTAAATAAGTGATGATATTACGCACATTACCTCCAGAACCGTTGCAAGTACAACACCGCACTCTTCCATTCTTTCTTCTTTTGCAAGTGTCCACGGCGCATTATCTGTTACATATTTATTTGTTGCATCGACAAGTTCCATTATTTTTTGTGCTGCCTCTTGAATTTCAAAATAATCAAAATGATGTTTTACCGCTTTGATTGTCTCCAGTGATTTTGTGTATAACGGCGAGTCCTTTTTAAACTCGGGTTTTATTTCTCCGTCAAAGTATTTTACAAGCATTGATAGTGTTCTGTTAAGCAGGTTGCCCATTGAGTTTGCAAGGTGTGCGTTAACTTTTTCTTTGAAATCTTCATCGGAATAATTGCCGTCTTTTCCGCAGGGGGCAGCAGATGCCATATAATATCTAAATGCGTCAGGATATTCAAGGTTAAAGCTTTCCAGTACAGAGGTTGGTGAAACAACATTACCGAGAGATTTTGACATTTTTGCCTCATCAATGGTAATCCAGCCGTGTGCAAAAATATGTTTGGGCAACGGAAGTTCAAGCGCCATAAGAATAGCTATCCAGTAAATACTGTGAAACTTAAGAATATCTTTTCCTATTACGTGAACATCAACCGGCCAGAGTTTTTTAAATTCATCGTTTTGAGCGTCTACATCGTACCCGATAGCGGTTATATAATTTGAAAGTGCGTCAATCCAGACATATATTACCTGCTCGGGGTCGTCTAACACATCAATCCCCCACGAAACATTGGACTTTGCACGGGAAACCGAAATATCCTGTATATCTTCAAGCTGGTTAATTACTTCGTTGGCTCTGAATGCAGGAACGATAAAATCAGGGTTCGTTTTTATATGTTTGATTATCGCATCTTTGTATTTTGTTAATTTAAAGAAGTAATTTTCTTCTTCCACAACTTCCGGCTTTTTAAGGTGGTCAGGGCACAAACCGTCTTCCGTCAGGTCTTTTTCGTTAAGGAAACATTCGCATCCGCTGCAGTACAGCCCAGTGTAGGAGTGTTTGTAAATATCACCTTTCTCAACCAGCTTTTTGAATATTTTTTGTACAACTCTTTCGTGATAATCATCGGTTGTTCTGATAAATCTTGTGTAATCTATATCAAGCGCTTTCCACGCATCTTTGAATTTTTGAGCGTTCATATCGCAGAGTTCTTTCGGCGTCATACCGTTTGCGGCAGAAGTCTTTTGAATCTTTATCCCGTGTTCATCGGTACCTGTAAGCATAAAGGCTAAATCAGCCCTTTGCGAGTAGTGGCGGTTAATAACATCGGTTAAAATCTTTTCATACGCGTGACCGATGTGCGGTGCGCCGTTAACATAATCTATTGCGGTTGTACAATAATATTTTTCCATTACTTTCCCTCTAAAAATATAATTTACCGCTAAATTTTAGCATAAACAGGAATAAATATCACACGATAATTCTTGTCAGGACGAATTTTACTTCAAAGCTCCCCGCTTGTCATATATTTACCCCTGGTTTATCAATAAAGCGGATTTCAAACTTAAATTCCGATTCCTGATGTTCTGATACAGGTTTTTTATCCCAGAGTTTAAATTCAATATTTGCGGGGTAGGAAGTTACTCTGAATACGATTTTGTCATCAACAGGATAAAGCACATTGCATCTTACGCCGGGCTGTTTATTATCTTCGCAAAAACTTCCGCCGACAATTGCGTCTTTAAACTGATAAACTTTTTTGGAAATATTGTCAGGGTACGGGAAATCAATATTTTGTTTTTTATAAACTTTTGCCCATTCATATCCTACGTCACGTGCATTAAGCCCTGACAATTGAAGGTATCTGCATTTCGTGAGCGCTTTTGTACCTTTGTAAACAACGATGATTTTATTGTTTACAACATCAAGATACAGGTCTTGCGGTACAAGCCTTAAGCCTTCATCAGAACATACCGGAAGTTTTTCATCAAGGTGGTAAGTGGCTATCATAACGGGCGCAATAAGAATCAACGGGTTATTTATTATACGGCTCATTGCTGAAACGCCTTTTGACTTACGTCTGCAATCAGTTCTGTTATCAAAACAAACTGATTTATCAAGTGCAAACCATGAACCTTTGTCCTCCATTTTTTTCCAAACCTGCGGATTTGGTGAGTAATTTAACATTTTTGTAAAGTTAGAATCAATATTTCCGCTTCTAAGACTTAAAATAAAGTCTTTTGATAGACCGTTATAATCTATGAGGGGGTTGATTTTTGCTTTTACTGCGGTATCCGGAATAACTTTTAATTCACTGGAGTTAAAATATCTGTAATTATCAATAACCATCCTGGATGCAAGATAAATCATAAATAAAAACATAAGTGAAAAAAGAATAACGTATATCCAGTTTAAAAATTTGAATATCCTTATTCCCCACCCGCCTTTTATTTTAAAGGTACAAACGAGTGTGTATAAAGCAATTACATAAAATACCAGTTTTAAGACAAGTGAGATAACTGCGGCGGCTGTTAGTAATGTTTGTGAAGTTATTCCTGTAAGTACACTGCTTAATAAAATAGTTGTAATCATTCC
>CALUTH010000092.1 GCA_944323635.1 Candidatus Gastranaerophilales bacterium | reverse complement strand
TAATGACAATGATGATCGGTCACGTTGCCCCGCTGCCTTGCAGGGTTGTAATTCCCGTAAAGTAACTGGTTATTGACGGTACAAGCGCGATTATACCAAGCCCCAGTGCGCCGATAAATGTTGTTTTGGTTAATATTTTATCTAACGCATCTGCGGTTGGTTTCCCGGGCTTAATCCCCGGGATTGATGAACCGTATTTCTTTAAGTTATTAGCAATTTCTTTTGGCTGCATATTCGGCATGATTGATGCGTAGAAGAAAGTTAATGCAACAATCAGCGTAAAATACAGCGCGTAATAAGTTATACCGCTAGGCGAGAATATTTTGTTTAAGAAAACAACAGTATTTTCAATCCATCCTGCCGGCAAATGCGCCTGCCCGATTAAACTAAGGATAGTTGACGGGAAAAGCAAAATTGCAACAGCAAAGATAATAGGCATAACCCCGCCCGGATTGAGCTTGAACGGAATAAACGTGTTTACTCCGCCGTAAACTTTATTACCTACCTGACGTTTCGGGTTTACGATAATAACTTTTCTGACCGCTTCCTGCATAATTACAATGAATACCATTGTTGCAAAGAAGATTGCTAAAAGTACGCACAGCCCGATTTGCAGCATTGAATCGTGCATAACGATTTGTGCCGTTCTCTGGGTGTAAAGCGGAATACCGGAAATAATACCGACAAAGATGATAAGAGAACCGCCGTTCCCTATACCTTTTTCCGTTATTAATTCTGAAATCCACATTACAAGCGCACTGCCTGCCGTCAATGAGCATATTGACGAAATATAAAACATTGTATGGCTGCTTACCGTGATTGTGTTTTCAAGGTGTGAAAGGTATGCCATAAATACAACAGACTGGAATACCGCAAGAATTACCGCAAAAATTCTTGTATATTGAGAAAGTTTGCGCCTTCCTGCTTCCCCTTCTTCTTTTTGTAATTTTTCCAGCGACGGAATAATTACTGCAAGTAACTGCATAATAATTGAAGAAGTAATATAGGGTCCGATACCTAACGCAAAGATAGATACCTTACCAAGCGCACCGCCGGAGAACAAATCAAGGAAACCTATGATGTTGTTCTGACTTGCGATGTTTGCAAATACCTCGTTGTTAATACCGAAAATCGGTAAATGAACACCGAACCTGAAAGCAACAAGCATAATAAAAGTAAAGATAATCTTTTCTTTTAAGCCCGATGCATTCCACATAGACATCAAGTCTGCTGTCGTCGGTAGTTTTATATTTTGTGCCATTATACTAACTCAACCTTTCCGCCGGCTTTTTCGATTTTTTCTTTTGCTTGCGGCGTTACATAATTTGCTTTAACAGTAATTGATTTTGAAAGTTCACCGTTCCCGATGATTCTTAGTGCTTGTGATGACGGGTGAATCTTCTTTGCATCAATTAAAGCTTCAAGAGAAACTTCTGTAATGCCCCATTGTTCAAGTCTGCCTACGTTAACTGCGGCAGTATTGATTTTGTTAATAATTTCAAAGCCTTTTAATTTAGGCAAACGTCTGTAAGCCGGCATTTGACCGCCTTCAAAGCCTCTTTTAGAAGATCTTCCTGAACGTTGTCCTTCACCGTTGTTACCGCGGCAGGAGGTTTTGCCCATACCTGATGAACGACCGCGTCCTACGCGTTTGCTCTTTGACGTAGCGCCTGATGCAGGTGCCAAATCCGTTAATTCTATTCTTTTATCTGACATAATTTATTCCTCTTTCTGATAATTGTTATTCTATTACTTCAACAAGGTGTGATACTTTGTTAATCATACCCTTGATAATAGGTGTATCGTTTTGTTCAACGATGCTGTTTGTTTTTTTCAAGCCTAAAGCTGCTACAACTTTTCTTTGAGCGGGAGAACAGCCAATCAGACTTCTTTTTAATTGAATTTTTATTTTTTTAGTTTCAGTCTTACTCATTATTATATTCCTTATTATTTCATGTAAATTTATAAATCAATCAGCTACTAGTTTAATAATTCAGCCATTGTCAAGCCGCGTTTTTTAGCAACTTCATGGAACGGTGTTAAGGCTTTTAATGCAGCAATTGTTGCATTAGCAGCGTTTAACGGTGATTTAGAACCTAAAGATTTAGAAAGTATGTTTTCAATCCCTGCAAGTTCTAATACTGAACGAACAGCACCGCCTGCGATAATACCTGTACCTTGAGAAGCAGGTCTTAACATAACAGCGCCTGCGCCTGAACGCCCTGTAATCGGGTGCGGAATAGTTGTTTTGAAAATAGGAACACTAACAAGGTTTTTACGTCCGTCAGCAACCGCTTTTTGGATCGCGATAATAACTTCGGCAGCCTTAGCGCAGCCTACGCCTACCTGACCTTTTTGGTTTCCGACAATAACGATTGCACGGAAGCTTAATTTTTTACCGCCCTTTACAACCTTTGTTACACGGCGGATTTGAACTACTTGTTCTTTCCATTCTGATTGGGGTTGTTCTTCTTTTGTTTCAACTTTCTTTTTTCTTGAACGTTGTTTCTTAGCCGGAAGAACTTCAACATTTTCTTCTGTTGATGCTTCTGCTGCAGCAGTTTCGCTTACAGCTTCTGTTTCAGTTTCTGATACTGTTGTTTCTTCAACAGCGCCTGATTCGAGTTTTTCTTCTTCAGTCATTTTGTACCTTTCTTAATTTATTTTACTAACTTATTTTATTTGTTTATTTGAATACATCAAAACATAAGCAAAATGTGCTTTTTGACAATTATTCAAATGTGGGTTATTTTCTGACAGAACAATGATATTATAAAAAAAATTTATATGCAAGCGTGTTGTAATATTTATTTACAGTAAGCGAGCGGTAATTTATTTCCCTGCAAGCCCCTTGTATACGGTTTCGACCTGCGCAATAAATCCTTTTTCCGCATCAATGTTAATCTCATATTGCTGCAATTCTACAATTTCTACAAGTTTTTTCTTAAATAAGTACAGCAGCAAGAGACACGGAGTTTCAGTCCTCTCCATTATCGTTATAGAATTGGTAAGTATTTGAAGTGCTGTCTGATAATTTCCCTGTGTTGTATTTAAGTCTGCAAGCAGGTAATTTGCAAGGTGGGTAATAAAGAACAGTGAATTGTTTTTGCCCCGGCTTAGTACGTTATTGTATATATGTCCGGCTTTTTCATGGCTGTTTAGAGATTTGTAAGCGTATCCAATCAATAAATCGCCAAGCAAAATATACGGGGTTTTGGACTGCTCGGCTGCTGTATGTTTAAAATCATAAATATTAGACGCAAAGAGACTGTAATCACCGTTAAATCCGATAAATGCGTTGGCAAGTTTTGAGAGTAATACATAGTTCTCATCCTCGCATACAGCTGTGATTTCAGAAACAGGTTCACCTCTTAGAAACTTGCAAATGGTTTCAAATACCGGAACCGACTTTGGAAGCTGCCCTGCGGCGGCTTCTATTTTATTAAGATAGGGTTCAAGATTTAGTTTGCCCGTAAGAACTATTGATATTAAGTAGTAAACAAGGCTGTCCAGAATATGTGCAATAAATTGTTCATCAGAAAAAACAGCGGGTTTTAATTTTATTATCTTATCTGGTGTTAAAACGTTCAGAATATCCTCGCTTACTGTTATACACTTGTCATACATGCCGAGGTAAAAGTAAATTTCCATACTGACAAGCGAGAGGGAGAATACTTTGTAGTTTATATTGCCGGATTTGTCTGCAAGAAAACTGTTTTCTGTTCTCTCAAGAATATTTTGCAGTAATGTGACCGTATTTGTATAATTTGATGTTAAAAGCCCGCCTTGCAGCATCATATTGGATAAGATTACAATTTTTTCCGTATCATTTGATTTAATCGCTTTTTGCAAGAGGCTTTCCGCAATCGGGTAAATCCGCTCGGGTGCATATCTGTATAACAGTTGTGTAAGGTTGTTATAAAAATCAGACTGGTACTCCGCAAGTTCTTCTTCCGGAATGTCTTTTTCAAGCGACTTTAACAGTTTAAGCAGTTTTATACACATTTTTAAATACGTATCATAATCCCCGAACTGCAGGGTTCTGATAGAGAGTTCGTAAAGTTTTGAAAATGCCATTGAATAGTCGTTAAGATAATCGAAGCAAAGCACAGCTCTGTAGTCGCAGGAATTGCCGCCGAAAACTTTGCCGTTAAGGTTTGTTGCAAGGTATTTCAGTACTTCCGGCTTTAAAGTTGTCTTGAAACTCTTTTTTAAGGTCTCATAATTTTGTATATAAACCATGTTGCCGTAAACTGATATAAAACCGCTGTTTTCAAGTTCTCGGATGCTGTCTATATTATTTAGTCCGAGTTTCCCGAGAATGGAAGTTTCTATTGCTGGACCCAAAATATAAGAGTATGCAAGTATCAGGGATTTTGCCGTATCTTTGGAAATCCGTTTTAGTCGTGTATTAATTAAGTGTTCCAGATTAAACGGCAGTATAACCGTTTTGGAATCTGTTACAACCGTTTTGTTGTTGAAAGATATTATTATACCGCAGTCTTTTAAATAATTTATTGCGTTTACGCAGTAAAGATAAGATGCGCCGGCATTATCAATAATTTTTTTATGGTAATAGGTGTTTTTAAAATCCTCAGAATCGACTAGTCCGCTGATGGCTTCTTCAATGTTCATCTGCCCGATAAATATTTCTATATAGTAGTAAGAGTTTAATAATTCCGGCATTACCTTCTGCAACGCATAGCTTTTGCAATTTGTAATTATAAATGATAATTTTGTTCTGTTTATTTTGCTGAAAACTTCTTCCAGAACATGCCTTGAAGCTATATCAATAAACTCAAAATTCTCTATATAAATAACTGATTGAGGAATTGCGGTTAAGAACAGTAAAAAGGTTTCAATATAAGCCAGCCTTGCACTTTCTGCGTCTGCGTAATCAGGCGGCGAAAGGTTGACTAAGGAAGCGAGTAGTTTATCGTGCTTTGTGCCGAGAGTCAGTTTTTTAACGCTGTTTTGATTTACTTCGTTTACAAGCGCGTGAAAGAACCCCCACGGTGTCATTGACATGTTTTCCGAACATATAACCGTAAAACACGGGACTTTTTCCCGCACGATTTTTTCAACCGCGGAGGTCGGTAAATCCCTTTCAGAATCCCCGCGCAGGGAGATTATTCTATTACCCGTTTGAAAGTTTGTTTTTTGCAGATATTCATAAATCTTTTCTGCACCCATTTGTTCAAATTTACAGTTAACCTTGATACCTTCAATGTTTTTCTTATAAAGTTCCTGCTCAAAATCCAGTTCTTTTTTAGTTACAATTTTTACTGCCGGAGATTTTAGGTTTGCTGTTTCGTCCGCATCGTTTTTGTCGGGGATGATGTACTCTTCCGTATTTAAAGAGTAGTAAGAAATAACACTCCCGTCCCGTTCGGTCGAATAGAGCGTATCCATTTTGTATTCTTTGCGCAGAAAATTATAAATATACTGGTCTGCCGTAACCTGCAGTCCTTTTGCGTCATTGCTCTGCTCCGTGTACAAATCCAGAAGTTTTACTTTTTCCGTATCTTCATTAGGGTCAAAAAATGTTTTTAAATCTTTTTGTTCTATAGTGATACGTGCTTCCAGCGTGAACATGAGTTCTTTTTTCAGTGTTCTGTTAAGGTTGCACAGGATATTTAAAAGTTTTATGGCAGCCTTCATCGCCTTTTGAGCGGAAGTGTATTCCGAAATTTCATTTGTAAAATTAAGAATAAACGTGTTTTCTTTGTACATAATAAAGTACGCTTTTTCTTCTTTAGCGAAGTTTGTAAGCATACTTTTCAGTTTAAACAAAAATTTTGTAACAAGTTTTTTACTTCCGAGAGTTCTTGTTAGTTTTGATATATTGCTGCAGTTAAGAGTAAGGGCTGCAAACCGTTCGTTTTCGGTTAATCTTTTTGCCGCGCTTACAACAGTGGACTCTCCGCATTTTGAGCATATTTTTTTATTAGTTTTATTTAGAGTCCCGCAGTTTTCACATTTGCTTAATATGACATATCCGCAATTTGAACAGGTGCTTGTTTCAGACAAATTCCCGCAGCGGGGACATTCCAGCGCAAGCACTTTTTTGCAGTACGGGCATACTGTAGCTTTATCGTCTATTACTTTTTTACACTTCGGGCAAATCATTCCTAGATTATACCACAATTTCGTTTTATGGATATACCTTGTTCCATAAGGAAAAAAGTAGTAACATGGTTGCATGAATATTTTGGACGCTATAAATAAGGCACTTTCTTTTGTAAAGCTGGGGAAAATTGCTCAAGCTGAGAAAATCTACCTTGAGCTTTTAGCGCACCATCCCGATGATATTCGCGTCCTGCCGTTTTTAGGGTGGCTGTATTTCTCCTCCGGCAGGTATAAAGAAGCGGTTGATGTTTTTGAAAAAGTTAATCATTCGACAAGAGATATTAATGTCATTACCGGGCTGGGGCTTGCATACTATTATTTAAATCAGTATAAAGCTGCATATGACAATCTGAGAATTGCGGCGGATGAAAAACCTTCGCTTGATGTTCTTGAAAAACTTATTACCTGCGCGTGCGAGAAAACAAATAAACCTGAAACGGTTTTCGGGTATGCAAAAAAAATGCGGGAGCTTTATCCTGATTCGCCGAAAACATGGGAAGCGTATATCCTTGCGGCATTATGTGCAGGGCATCTGGAAGAGGCGGAGAATTACTGTGCTGAAAAGCTCACGGAACATCCCGAGTCTCCGGCCTTATACATAAGCGCGGGACTTGTTCAGGAAGTCTTGTATTCAAATTACAAACTTGCGCTTGAGTGTTATATAAAGTCCTATGAACTAAATCCCTCCATGCCCGCTCTTTATAATATGGGGCTTATGTATTCAGCACTAAAGGATTATGATAAGGCAGAAGAATGTCTGTTAAAAGCGAGTGCCAACAATCCGGACTCTCCGAGTTTGAATACAACCCTTTACCTTTTGTACGCAAAGAAAAAAGAGTTTAATAAAGCGTACGATTATTTACAAAAGGCAGCCTTAAAATACGGGCGCGGCGCAGAACTCGTAAATCACTGGCATGGAGAAATATCAATAAATGAAACTCTATATGTTTACGGCGATCAGGGGATAGGTGATATTATTATGTATTCGCGTTATCTGCCCTTTTTGAAGGAAAATTTTAAAAAGGTAATACTTGCTCTTCCGCAAACCTTAATTCCGCTTTTCAAAGAAAACTTTTCATCTGCATTTTATCAAATCGTATCGCTGGATGAACCCGTAAAGTATGATAAATCAACATTTATATCGTTCCTGCCTTATTACTTGAATATGGACTTTTATAAGGAAATACCGTCCTCTGACGGGTATCTTAAGATTAATAACCCCGAAAATAATTTGTTTAATAAAGATAAACTAAATGTTGGTATTGTATGGGAGGCCGGCGGAACAGGACTGAGAGGCCCGCTTGACCGTACAATGAATCCGCGGTTTCTTGCGCCGTTGTTTGAAGGTCTTGATAATGTGAACTTTTATTCCTTGCAGGTAAATGCGGCGATGAAGGCGTGTGATATGTACCCTGCTTTGACGGATATTGGTTCGGGGATTCAAAACTTTTTGCAGACGGCAGATGCCGTAAATAATCTTGATGCGGTTATTTCAATAGATACTTCCGTTGCCCATCTTGCGGGCGCTATGGGCAAAAAAGTATTTATCCTTCTTCCTTATGTCGCCGATTGGCGGTGGTTCGACTCAGACGGGAAAACTGCATGGTATACAAATGCAGAGTTGTTCAGACAAACTGTTCCCGGTGATTGGGGACCGCTGATAAGCGAAGTAAAAGAACGGATTAAGGCTCTTGCTTCGGCTCGGTAGGTTCCTGCTTCGGCTCCTGTTTTTGCGGCTGTTTCGGTGGTTGTTCGGGTGTTTCTTCTTCTTCGGAAATTTCCTCTGCCGCATATTGTTGGAATTCTGTTTGATTAATCGGATGGATTGATTCATCCTGTTCTCCGAGCCGCTGGTTTATAATTTTTTCAAACTCAACAAATGTA
>CALUTH010000091.1 GCA_944323635.1 Candidatus Gastranaerophilales bacterium | reverse complement strand
CGCCTGATTCAGACAAAATGCCCGCAACCATTGCAACAATACCGACTTTGTCCTCTCCAGACACCGTAATAATTATTTTGTTATTATTCATTCCTGTTCTCCTGTTATACGTGTATTTTAGCCCAGATTTGGAATGATGTAAATATACCAGCTCGCCAAACTAATCACATAAAATAGTTTTAGAAAAAATTATGCAGTCAGGCACCATACAAGCAAAACAATTACAGTGCTGCCGAATTTAGTACAAAAATTCGGTAAGCACTCTGTGCCCGATTGTAAATTTTTGTAAACAAATTGCAATTTTTTGTCAATTCTGAATCTTCAGGTTTATTTATAGTGGTGTCCAAAGAATAATGTGAAGGTAAGTATGTTATCAGTAATAAACAAACCTATTTATTTTAAAAGTGTAGAAGAAGCGTTTGTATTTGCAAACCCGCACCTGCATAAACTGTTACTGCCGCACTTAACCACACAAAAAAAAGTTACACCGCAAACGGTCCTGACAGAACTTACTGCACTGTCAGAAAAAAATAAATCCGGTACTGCAACCCAACCGGCAGAACTGATTAAAGAACTCACCGAAAAATTAGTTAATTATATAAAAAAAGGCGCAATCGGCGAGGCTCTTTTCCGTCAGGCGCTCAAAAAAGACAACAATAAACTAATGGAACAAATCAAATCCATAGGAATAGAAATTTAAAAATACATTTTACCCTATTATTAACTTACTATATAACCCCTATTTATCTTTATACCCCCGATGAAAAGGGGATTTTTTTTGGTGGGCAAATATAACCTGTTCGATACACCGGAATTTACCTCCGTTGCAAAAGGATGCATTATTTACACGGTATAAGAGAAGCGGCATTCAGAGTATAAATCAGCAAAACGCAGCAGCAAATAAAGCAAACAAAGAGATGCGCAATCACCGCCTAAGAAAAAGGCCGTCGATGGAGAGGCGACGGCAGTTCACAACAGAAAATAGTGAGCAAACATAATTCATACAACAACAACTAAACTCTCTCCCCATAAAGAGAGGAAAAGACCATTATATTAATGCGATACTTTAAAACTATGTACCGAACTATATCAGCCCGAGAACTTTTTTATACCAGGAAAAAGTTTCAAGTTCTGAGCCATTAAACGTTGTTTTGAGTTGCTGTTTTTTCAAATAATTTTCAAACTCGTCATTAAAAGTTTGTTTCGACTTTTTCAATTCAGTTGCAGTTTTAGCCATAGGTTTTCCCCTCACATTTTAAAGTAACACTAAATAATATACCAGTTTTTGTTTTATATATAAGGTCAAAATCAGAGATTTTAACTTTTAACGAAACCTGTCTTTAATAAACCTTCCACCCGAAGACAAATTTCACTTGTTGTCGAAACTTAAATTTTAATACAGATATTATACCGCAATTGAACAATTTTGGCAAGTATCCTACCGCATAATTGTAACAAAAATTAACCGGCAAAAATATCTTTTGAAATTTATTTGGCTTAAATTTCAATTACACTTTACGCAGTTCAAATTATTGCACAGATTTAGCCAGAATCTTTGCATGGACTGTAAAAAATTATTTTACTTCACTTTTAGTCTTACCTGCACCTTTTACAAAATTTTCGACTAAAACTTTCCGTTTCAGATTAAGACCTTGAAAAAACAGCCCAATAGATTTTCTGGCATCTTTCAACCTTTGAGGGGTTATACCGGCATCACTGCCGTCAGGCAGATAAACTTTGTCATCTTTTACCGTCATCTCACTTTTTTTATAAAATTGTGCACTGGTTATGTTTAAAGATTTATCAGGATTAATGTCTGTAAAAAAGGTTTTACCATCGGGCTTAAATACATATTTACCGGTTTCACTACTAGAAACATATGTTCCGCTTGGCATGATTTGAGTGTTCCCTTTAACCCATTTAAAATTATTTTTTGGAGTTAAAACCCCTCTGGTATCCTTAAGCGGTACTTTTCTAAAACCTTGGACATAACGTTTCAATGATGATAGTTGAATTCCCATACTTTTACCTTTACCTTTCATATAAACAATTGTGCATTTCGACAGAGTATTTTTTTTAACAGATTATAACTCAATCAGTAACTATTGTTCAGTGCTTTGCAAAATAATTTTTACATTTTTTAATATTAATTAATCCCGTTATTTATAAAGTTCTTCAGACACATGAAAACTTTTTGCTTAATTATCCTCCTGTTCAGCAATATTTACACCTTCAATTTCATGTTTGTAGTAAAATAATAATTGTACAAAGAGATAGTAAAAAGAAATTCCGGCTATCGAGCAGCCGGAGAAAGTAGGAAAAATGGTACCAGAAACAAAAAAATTCCAGATTGAAATCGGCGGAAAAACCGTGACAATCGAAACAGGGAAGTATGCACAATCAACAAACGGCAGCGTTACCGTAAGATGCGGAGACACAATGCTCTTCGTTCACGCAGTTGTCAGCAAAGAACCGAGAGTTGGTATAGACTTCTTCCCGCTGCTTATTGATTATGAAGAAAGAATGTCAGCAATAGGCAGAATCCCGGGCGGTTACAACCGTTCAGAAGGAAAATCAAGCGACAAAGCAATTTTAATTTCACGTCTTATCGACAGACCGATAAGACCGCTGTTCCCGAAAGGCTACAGAAATGATATACAAATCGTAGCCCAATTATTCAGCTACGATCAGCAAAATCAGCCTGATACTCTTGCAATGCTAGGCGCATCATGTGCTTTAATGCTTTCAGGTGCTCCTTTTGAAGGACCTATCGGTGCTGTAAGAGTTTCAAAAGTAGACGGTCAGCTTATCGCTAACCCGACACACCAGGAAGCAGATAAATCAAACCTTGATATAGTCGTTGCAGGTACGCACGACAGCGTTATCATGGTTGAAGCAGGCTGCAAATTCGTTACAGAAGACGAAATTATGGAAGCAGTTGAATTTGCACAAGTAGAAATCAGAAAACAGTGTGATGCACAGGTTGAGTTTGCAAAGGCATGCGGCGTTGTAAAAGAAGAATTTGTTAACCCGTATGACACAACCGAACTCAAAAACATCATCCACGAAACCGCTTACGATATGATTTTTGACGCTTACCACAACTTTGACAGAACTTACAGACAAGAAAAACTTGACGAGGCTAAAAAACTTGTCAAAGAAAAAATCGAAGCATTACCTGAAGATCACCCGATAAACGTTATGATGGAAGAAACAGGGATTGACTTTGTAGCAGAAGAATTCAAAGCAGAAGAAAAGAAAGTTATGCGGACAATGATTCTTGATGAAGGTGTACGTGCTGACGGACGTAAACCGCACGAAGTTCGTCCTATATGGTGTGAAGTCGGAGTTATTCCGCGCGCTCACGGTTCTGCGGTATTTACGAGAGGACAAACACAAATCCTTTCTGTTGCAACACTTGCAGGTCCGGGGATGAAGCAGGAGCTTGATGGCGTTGACCCGCAAACCGAAAAAACATATATGCACAAATACATTTTCCCGGGCTTCTCTGTCGGCGAAGTAAAACCGTTAAGAGGCCCCGGCAGACGTGAAGTAGGACACGGAAACCTTGCAGAAAGAGCAAATATTCCCGCACTTCCTTCACAGGAAGAATTCGGATACGTTATAAGAGTAACTTCCGACGTACTTGAATCAAACGGTTCTACATCAATGGGTTCAACCTGCGGAAGCTCTATGGCTTTAATGGATGCAGGTGTACCTGTTAAATGTATGATTGGCGGCGTTGCAATGGGTATGATTACCGAAGAAGGCAGAGAACCTGTTGTATTAACAGACATTCAAGGAATTGAGGACTTCTTAGGTGATATGGACTTCAAAGTTACGGGTAACGATGAAGCAATCACCGCTCTTCAAATGGATATGAAAGCAAAAGGTATTTCTAACGACACATTAAGAAGAGCACTGCAACAAGCAAAAGAAGGCAGATTACACATCTTAGGCGAAATGAGAAAAGTAATCACACAACCGAGAGACCACCTGTCACCGTTTGCACCATCAATTTCTACAATGACTATTCCTGTTGATGATATAGGAACAGTTATAGGACCCGGAGGAAAACAAATCCGTGCAATTATTGACGCATCAGGCGCAGAAATTGATATTCAAGACAACGGTATTGTTACAATTACTTCCAATGATCAGGAAGGTGCCGAAATCGCTAAGAAAATGATTAGAGATTTGACCTTCAAGCCAGAAGTCGGTATGGTCATCAAGGGCAAGGTTGTAAGAATTATACCAATCGGCGCGTTCGTTGAACTCGGCGGCGGCAAAGACGGTATGGTTCACATTTCACAAATTTGTCAGGAAAGAATCGAAACAATCGAACCGCACGTCAATATAGGCGACGAAGTAATCGTTAAGGTTATAAAAATTGATGACAAAGGCAGAATCAATCTTACCATCAAAGGAGTAACCGAAGAAGACAAAGCCAGATGCTTATAATTTAACCGCATCCGGCATTAAACAAAAACTCAATCGACCGCAAAGCAAGCTTTGCGGTCGATTTGTATATTTTAACTTTTTTACGTCCCCATAATTTTTACAAGGTAAAAAGTTACCAGCGAGAAATAAACAAACAACCCTATAACATCTATAGATGTTGCAATTACAGGTCCTGATGCTACTGCCGGATCTATTTTCATACGTTTTAATATAAACGGAGTCATTGCACCTATTATTGCAGCAATCATCATATTTAAAGCCATTGCAATACCAACAATTACCCCAAAGGCTATATTATGCTGCCAGCCCATTGTAACAACCGCAACTATAAACCCGAAAAATACACCAATTAAAAGTCCGACAGCACTTTCTCTGCCTATTTGTTTTAATTGCGAGCGCAGGGTAATCTGCCCTGTAGAAAGACCGCGCACCATAAGTGTAATACTCTGAGTGCCGATATTTCCGCCAAGTCCCGCAAGAAGCGGCATAAACACAGCAATAATCGGAAGGGCATCAACAGTTGCCGTAAAATGATTTGCAACCGTAACCGCGATAAATTCACCAACCAGCGTAATAAATAACCACGGTGTACGTGCCTTTATTGAATTAAAAATGTTACCGCTCAAAATATCTTCATCATCACCGGCAAGGTCAACAATAATACCTGATGATGTATAAATTTCATCCGTCGTTTCCTCTTCTACAATATCCTGTGCATCATCCCAGGTAACAATCCCCTTAAGGTGATTGTACATATCAACAACAGGAAGCGCGTTAAACTGGTATTTCATAAAGACATCGGCAATATAGTCCTGATAATCGTCAATATGCAGTTTAACAATATCCTTTTGCATTATATCTTTGATATTTTTATGAATTGGACTTGTGAGCAAATCCCTCAAAGACAGAACGCCGACAAGGTGGTTTTGATTATCGACAACATAGACATAATAAAGATCCATGTTCTCTTTTTCGGCTTTAATTCTTATCGTAGAAAGAACGCCGTCCACATCCATATCCGCATTAACAGTAAGCACAAGCGGAGTCATAATACCGCCGGCGGTGCTTTCATCGTATTTTAAAAGTTCCCTTACCTCGCTTGAAAATTTTTGAGGTAATTTTTCAAGGTACTCGGCGCTTTCGTCCGCCTCAAACTCTCCGAGTACGTCAGCCGCCTCATCGTGCGGGAGTTTGGAAATAAGTTCCGACGCCTTTGAGGCATCTATATCCCCGAGTATTTCAACCTGCAATTGCGGGGGCAAATATTCAAGCAGTTCTACAGATTTATCTTCATCAATGAGTTTAAAACATTCTATCCGCTCGGAGGTTTCCAGGTCAGGAAAAATGTCAGCCAAATCCGCAGAGTGATAGCTGTTGAGTTCGGTTTTTAAGGACTCAATATTATTCTCTGCAACAAGTTCCCTTATTCTGTCTACCGAGTTTTGAATATTCAGCATAGTTTTATTATATATAAAATAAATTTTTTATTCTATAATAAATAAAGATGAAAAAAAGAGGATTGATATGATTAAAGATTTATTGCTTAATGACGTAACAAAAGGGATTATAGAAGGATGTAAAGCAGGTAAACTCGGACAGATGGAGTCTGCAGAAAGTATTTCGCTGATTGTTGAAAAACCGAAAAATCCCGACTTCGGCGATTTTGCAGTAAATATTTCATCACTCGCAAGAGAAGCCAAAATGGCACCGCCAATGATTGCAAACGTCATTGCAGAATACCTTAAATCAGACGATTACACCGTTTCTATAGTCGGCGGGTTTATTAATTTTAAAGTATCGGATTCTCTGCTTGCAAAAAATCTTAAAGAAATCCTCGACAAAAAATCAGAATACGGCAGACCGGAAAAAATCAACAAAGAAAAAATCCTTTTAGAATACGTTTCGGCAAACCCCACAGGACCGTTCCACATCGGGCACGGACGCTGGGCTGCAATGGGAAGTGCGCTTGCAAACCTCCTCAAGTTCTACGGGCACGAAGTTTATCAGGAGTTCTATATCAACGATGCAGGAAGCCAGATTCAAAAACTCGGCAACTCTTTAAAGATAAGAATTAAGCAGGAACTCGGCGAAAATATCGACTTTCCGGCTGATGAAGTTGAACGCAAAAACTACTACCCTGGCGATTACTTAATCCCCGTTGCAAAAAAATTCCTGTCAGAACACGAACCGACCGAAGATGTTAAAATCCTTTCAGATTACGCCAAAAAGGAAATGGAAGAAAAACAAAAAGAACTTCTGGAAAACTTCAGAGTACATTTTGACAACTTCTATTCAGAACTCTCGCTTCATAAATCCGGTAAAGTAGACGAATGTGTAGGAAAGCTCAAAACTGCCGGAAAGCTTTACGAGAAAGACGGCGCGCTGTGGTTTAAATCCTCTGAATACGGCGACGATCAGGACAGGGTAATTAAAAAAGCAGACGGTTCAAACACATACCTCACGGCAGATATTGCCTACCACATAGACAAACTCCAGCGCGGGTTTGACAGGCTTATCAATATCTGGGGCGCAGACCACCACGGGTACGTTGCACGGGTTAAGGCATCAATTGAGGCGCTCGGCTATGACCCGAACAAGCTTGAAATTCTCTTGGGGCAGTTAGTAAACCTTGTAATCAACGGCGAAGAAGTCCGCATGGGCAAACGTAAAA
The DNA here is from genome assembly GCA_944323635.1 of Candidatus Gastranaerophilales bacterium. GTDB lineage: Bacteria > Cyanobacteriota > Vampirovibrionia > Gastranaerophilales > Gastranaerophilaceae > CALUTH01. The sequence continues at coordinate 998 of CALUTH010000091.1, read as the reverse complement.
ACATGGTTACGCTTGATGATTTGATTGAAGAAGTAGGAGTTGATGCAACACGTTTCTGGATGGAAATGAGAAACATTGATACAACCCTCGATTTTGATATTGAGCTTGCAAAACGTTCAACGGACGAAAACCCCGTTTTCTACGTTCAATACGCCTATGCAAGGGCATGTTCAATTTTAAGAAACGCAATAAGCGAAAAACTCAATCCGGACAACGGAGAAAAATCACCCGCACCGATGAGTGAAACAGAACTTGAAGAATTGAAGAATAAATTTGACCTGTCATTAATGGAAGGCAGGGTTACAGAGGGGCGCAAACTCCTGTTAAAACTCGAAGAATTCAAATCCGTTATCACGCTGTCCGCGCAAAACAGAACGGTTTACACAATCTGCAGGTACGTTCAGGAGCTTGCGGGAGAATTCCACTCCTTCTACAACGCAAACCGTGTAATCTCCGACGACAAAGAACTTATGAAATCAAGGATTGCACTAATTGAAGGCGTAAGGCAGGTTCTTGCAAATGCGCTTGATATTTTACAGGTAACCGCTCCCGAAAGAATGTAGGGGGGGGGGTAAAAGGGTAAATGTCTCTACCCAGCCTGAATAATGACTACCCATCTGAGCACAGGTAGGGAGGGGGGTATATATTCACCTACCCCATTGAAATAATAACTACCGGTTTGGCGCAGGGAGGAGATAGGACTACTTATCCTCACCCGCGTTTGTAGTTTTCGCTGACGCTCAAACACAACTGCCCCCCCCTCTCCGCAGGGTACTACCACCGCGCACATTTTCCAAATATAGGCACTGCTGTCCATGATAAATTATTTTGTCATGCTGAACTTGGTTCAGCATCTTACCCGCTTGTTGTTATACTTGATTTCCGGTAAGATCCCGAAACAAGTTCCACAACTGTCCCGAATAATTTTACATTAATTATTCATATAACAATATATTATTAAAATAAAGTACCTTAAAAAAATATCAAGACAATAATTT
>CALUTH010000090.1 GCA_944323635.1 Candidatus Gastranaerophilales bacterium | reverse complement strand
GCCTTAAAACACAGTATATTCTCGTTATTCTTATTTTTCAAGATATACTCGGCAGCCTGTGTTATATTCTCAGAGTTTTTTGTTACACAGTTGGTTATTTTTTTAATTATTTCTTTTGATAATTCTCCGACTGTTAAAACCATGGTTTTAGGTGTAACTTTTGGGTGTGAGTTTATAAATTCTCCTATTTGCGCGTGATATTTAGCCGCATCCTCTCCGAGTTCTCCCATATCACCCAGAACCAGAACGGGCGCTTCATACGTATCAAGTACTGTCCCAACAGTTGCTTTCATTGAATCGGGATTGGCATTATAAGAGTCGTTGATAATTTCATATCCGCCGATTTTTTCAACATTCCAACGGTTTTCTATTGTTTCAAAACTTCTTAACCCTTTCCAAATATCTTTTTCCGGCATCCCGAGAAACAGTCCCGCATTGATTGCCGCAAGGGCATTTTCTATATTATGTACTCCTTCTATCGGCAGTTCGTATTCAACGCCTTCATATTCAAATCTTGAATACCCTACATGCTGCTCCTTAACTGTTACATCTTTGATTGAATAGTACTTTGTTAAACCCTCAAATTTGTTGTGCTGTTTAATTAATTCGTTATCGTGCGCAATAAATATTCCGTTATCTTTTATGTGCTTGGTAAGTTCGCATTTTGCTTCCGCAATATTATCCTGCGAACCAAGTCTGCCTATGTGTGCTACACCTACGTTTGTAATAATACCGATATCCGGCTGTGCGTACTGCGCTATTAGTTCTATTTCGCCTAATCCGCGCATACCCATTTCTATTATTAAAACTTCTGTTTCCTCCGGTGCTTCAAAAACAGTCTGGCAAAATCCTATTTCATTGTTATGGTTGAGTTTTGTTTTCCATGTCTTAAAATCCTGTGATACAACGGCGTTTACCATCTCTTTTGTTGTTGTTTTCCCGCTGCTGCCGGTTATTCCTATCACTTTACACTGTAATTCTTTTATTCTTTTTTGTGCAAGTTCCATATAAGCTGCTCTGGTTTCGGGGACTACAATAACGGTTTTAACCCTCTCATCATTAAGATACTTCTCCGCGGTACCGGCATTTGTTGTTAAAAAACCTGCCGCACCTGTTTCTATTGCCTGTTCAATAAAATTTTCGCCGTCAAAATTTGCACCCTTTAACGGGATATAAAAATCACCTTTTTGAATAGTCCTTGTATCGGTGGATATTTTATTATAGTTGTATCCGTCATTTTTTACGGTATTACTGTTTTTTAGGCAATCGAAAAAACTACTCTTCATACCGATTATTATACTACAAAGAAAGTGTTTCCAGATACTTAAAAACATTAAAAATTGAAGGCTCTAAATCCGTAACCGGACATTCCTCATCAAGTTCTAAAGTTATAGTAGGGATATTATTTTCTATTCCCGCATAAGTCCCGAAACTTCCGGGTGTCGGATAGCCAATATCGGCGCTTACGGGATAGCCGGTTAATTCCGAAATAACCGCGGCATATTCTTCTCCCGCCCCGTCGTAGTTTACGACTTTATAGGGGGCATGCAGTGTAAGAATGAGTTTTGGGCTGAATTCTTTTATTACTTCTAGGAGAAATTTTGTTTCTTCTTCGCTTGCAGGTTCTTCCCCGCCCCAGTATTCATTTTTTTCGCTCTTAATCCAGTTTTTTGTCGGGAAATTTCTGTTTAAATCTATTCCCCTGCCGTTTGTTCTTGTGTTTTGAATAAGTCCGTCGGGGTTTAGGACTGGTATAAAACCAAGGGTACTGTTTGGATAAGAATTCAAATAGTTGTTTATTAATATTTCTCCCTGCGGTTCGTCACCGTGTACCACGCCTATTACAAGAATATCAAACTTGCCGTTTTGCGGCAAAATTAATTTCAGTTCTCTTCCTTTGTTTGTATAAAACTGTTTCATAATTAATCAAAAATAGCGTTAATAAAATCAGAAGGATTAAACTCTTTTAAATCTTCCATTTTTTCGCCGACTCCGACGAGTTTAACCGGAAGCCCGAAATCGCGCGCAATTGCAAGCACGATTGCCCCTTTTGCCGAGCCGTCAAGTTTTGTAACCGCAACGGAAGTAAGATTGATACAATCTTTGAAAACTTTTGCCTGATTGAGTCCGTTTTGCCCTGTGTTTGCGTCTATTACAAGGATGCTTTCTCTTAAAGCCTCCGGCATGTTTTTATTTATAACGTTTTTAATCTTAGAAAGCTCTTCCATAAGGTTAAACTTGTTGTGAAGCCTTCCTGCCGTATCAATAAGTATTACGTCATAATTTTCTTTTTTTGCTTTTTCTATTGCTTCATAAACAACTGACGCCGGATCCGCTTTATCTCTTCGAACAATGTCTGCGCCGGCACGTTTTGACCAGATGTCCGCCTGTTCTTCCGCCGCTGCTCTGAATGTATCGGCTGCCGCGATAAGCACTTTTTTCCCTTTTTGTTTGAAAAGGTATGCAAGTTTTCCTATCAATGTTGTTTTGCCCGCGCCGTTTACTCCGGCGATAAAGTAAATATTTATTTCTCCGTCTTTATACTCAATAGAGTTGCTTCCGGCTTTTTCAAGAGTACTCATAAAGGAATTTTTTAAATACTCTTTAACCTGTGAAGGTTTAATATTTTTTTTGCTGCGCAGTTCGTCTATAAGTTCTGCGGAATACCCGACACCGAGGTCTGCGCTTATTAAAATATCCTCCATATCGTCATACAAAAACTCCGAAAATTCTTCTTCTCCGGATACGGCATCGGATATATTCCCGACAAGCGCCTTTGCTGTTTTTGATACGGCTTGTTTTATGTTGTCGATTTTGGAGGAGAAAAAGCCGAACATTATTTCACTCCGTTATCGGTAATTACTTTGGCTAGAATTCCGTTAACAAATGAAGAACTGTCATCTGTTGAATATTTCTTGGCAAGTTCCAGCGCTTCATCAACAACTACCTTGATAGGTGCGTCTTGAATGTATAACAGTTCGGTAATTGCAATTCTTAAAATATCTTTATCCATTTTTACAAGCCGTGAGAAATCCCAGCCGCTTGCGTATTTTTTAATTTCATTATCAACTTCTTCGCTGTGTTCTTTGTATTTTTCGGCAATGTTAATTACATAATTTTTGACGTCTTCATGCGCCTCAAGGATTGCAAATTCGGCAATCTCTAAACCTGCAATGGCTTTTTCCGCAATCTCAAGCATATTTTCAATATTTTTGGACATATCGGATGTCAAAGGCAGCGGAACGGGCTTGTTTTTTGCGCCTATCGGTCTTGAAAGATTTGTTTCGTGCTCCGCTTCATAAGTATCGATTGCGTCTTTCATTTCAACCAGTGAGCGGGTTGTAAGTTTTAATTCTTCCAGTGCATTGTTGGATAGTATTCTTACAGATTTTAAAATAATATCTTCAAAATCTTGAGACGAATAATTAACAATTTTTTTATCTAACTGTGAAAGTAATATCAATGTAAGTTCTCTTGCAGCACGTCTTGCTTGCATAATTAAATCTCCTTTTTTAACTGATTTTGTGAAGATTTTATCATGAACAAAAGTTTTCTGCTACAAGATTTCACAGGTGATAATTATTCAAAGAGACCTTTTATTTTTTCTTCAATATCGTGTGGATCGATTTCCATTGTTATTTTGTTAATATCCTGAGAAACCTGATAGAGTTTTGCGGCTTCTATTTTGTCGCCGATGATTGTTGTTGCTCTTGCAAGGTTAAAATACGCAAGCGCATAATTCGGATTTGCAGAAATTGCGGATTTAAACAGTTCAATCGCTCTTTGTACTCTTCCTAAATCGTCAAGATATATAACTCCGAGGTTGTTGTACGCTATAGCATAATTTTTGTCGTACTTAATGGCTAATTCGTACTCCTGCATTGCTTGTTCCGTATCGCCTTTACCCCAGTATAAGAATCCGAGGTTACAGTGAATTTTTGCATTATTGGGGTCTAATTCCAATGCTTTTCTGTAAATAGCCAGTGCATTGTCATAATCCTCTTTATCATAAAAAGCGCTGCCCATATTTATATAAATATCAATATCATCCGGCGTTAACATATACGCGGTCTGGTAGGCGGAAATTGCACTGTCCGGATCCTGCTTGTTTTCCTGATAAACAAAACCTAATGTTTGAGCAATAACGCTTGTCCAGCGCTTGTTAGGGTTTAGAGTAATTGCTGTTTGATAGTTCTTTACGGCAAGTTCAAACTCACCCTTGATATAGAAAATATTACCGAGGTTCGAGTATAAATCAGGCATATTCGGCGCCATTGATATAAGTTTGTAGTATATGTCAATAGCTTTGTCGTAGTCGCCCTGTTCTTCATAGGCTCTGCAGAGTCTGCGGTATGCCTGAATGTTTAAACTGTCAAGCCAGATTGCCATTTTGTATTCGCAGATAGCGTCTTCATAATGACCGCAGGCGATGTAGATGTCACCTAACAGACAGTACAGCGAAGCAAACCCGGGGGCTTTTTCTATTGCAGCATCATACAAGTCTCTTGCTTTATCGTATCTCTTTGCGCTTAAGTAATAAAATCCAAGCATAAACAAAGGTATAAATCTTAAATAGTAGATATTTAAAAATACATTTTCTATTGCATCCCTGTCAAAAGGAAGGGTTACAACGGATAAGAAATGTTCCCACTTTGCCCAAAGTGAAGTTTTAAAGTTCTTAAATGATGATGTGTCATACAGTTTATACAAAAGATAATGAGCGTTAGAACTGTTTAACAATCCTTTTGATGCTATTTTTGCAAACCGTTTTGCTTCTGAAAAGTTTGCTTTTTTAGTGTAAATATCCGCTTTTAAATAATACGCTTGCGAGAAATCAGTTTTTTTGCCAATAGCAAGGTCAAGATAATTATTTGCTTTATCAAAGTCACCTTTATAATAAAAAGCTTTGCCTATTTTGTAAAACAATTCAGGCGAATCCATATAAGATTCAAGTGCTATCTGGTACTCTGTTATTGCTTCATCAATATATTGATAAGAATTTGATATATCAAGATGCCATGCAACATACAAATCTCCGAGACGGACATGTAACTTTGCATTGTTAGGATCCTTGGTTAATGAAAGCCTTAATTTCTCAATTTCTCTCAAAACTTTATTAGATTTAGTGTTATTAAAGGTTTCTGTTTCTTTATCAAGCATTTTCTTCATATTAATATTATTCCACTATTTAACTCTATTATCCCACACTATAAATAAAACGCAAAATATTTTGCCTATCGACGCCGGATATTTTAGTGTAAGACATTACGTACTCTTCCGGGAACACTTCGTCATAGGAATTTATAAGTCCTGTAAATTCTATATTCCCGAATTCTTCATTTGTCAGGAGTGTAAAATCATATATTGTTTCAAGTTCAAGCTTACTTTCGCATACAAACTTTAGACCTTTTGTCCCAATTTCTATGGTTTTAGCCTGATAGACCTTTCCGGATTTATCTTTGATAATGAGTTCAAGAATTTCCTCCACAGAAGGTGATTCAGTGTAAGGTTCCATTTGAACTGCGTTTTCGTCGTATTCAATTGAAAAAAAATCTTCCAGACCGCCGTTTATTATGATTGAATTAAAAGCCAGAATTCCGGCTGTTGAAAACACTCTTACGCTAACTTCGCAGCCGGTTGCTAAAAACTCAATGTACCGCATAAAGGACTTTGGCAGTTCAACAATCAGCCTGTCAAATTCCACAGATGCGATAACGCAAGTTATTTCAACTGTTTTATCTTCTTTGTTGAATATTAGATTAAGTTTTTGCCCTTCTCTTACTAGATTCATATTTTTATTGTAAGGAGTTTGAGGTAAAAAAGCAAGAATTCCAACTAGTCTACATGACGGAGTTGTGTATATATTGTATCTCCGTCTTCTGGAATATCAAAAATTTTGTATTCACCGGTAATACTGTAGGAAGGTGTAACTATATGATTAATTCCGTTAATTGTTTGCTCGCTGTTTTCTTTAAAATGTCCTGCAATAATAGCCGTTACATTTGTATGTTTAGCAAGCATATCTTTGTATATTCCTGATTTGTAAGTATTGTTTGCGGGAGTGTCACTGTCCACCAGCGGGAAGTGTTGTAGTATTATAACTTTGTGTTTTTGATTTTTTATAAGTTGTTTATCAACCCAGTCAACAGTATTTTGTTTGTAATAACCGTTTGGTGCCGTAACAAATTCCTTTGCTCCGTCTGCAACAATAAATACAATACCGTTTTTCCTAAATGTGTAATTTGGTTTTAAAGATTGACCGAAACCGAGGGATTTAAAAACTTCTTCTCTGTAAGTTTCTTTGTTGAGCTTTTTCTCTTTAGAAACATCCCTGTCACCGATTACAATATATACAGGAAATTTTAATTTTTTTACTTCTTTTAGAAAATCTTTAAGGTACTCTTTTCTTGCTGCGGCAATATTGTCGCCTGTAAAAACAACAAAATCAACCTTTTTTAAAGTGTTAATATCATCTATACATTTGATGACGCTGTCTTTATTCTCCGGTGAATATTGTGCTTCGGCTACTTGAATAAACCTTAAATCTTTTGCCTGCGATATAAGTGCGCACTGTATGAAAACGAAGGATAGTAATAATAATTTTTTTATCATAACGTTACAAAATTACCACAAAAATTTGAAGTTAGCAACAAATATGGTCTACTCTTCTTCTATTGGCGTAATAGATTCCTGCTGTATTTTATCCGCGAGTGCAATCCCGAGAGTAATTGCTTTTTCCGATAAAGTATCGTTTAATACAGCACTGTTATTACCTGCCATTATTAAGGAGTTAGAGATAATAAGTGACCTGTGAATTTTGTGGAAATTTTTTAATCGTGTAATATATTCCGTATAGAGATTAAACAATACTTGAACATCAATATTTTTAAGCTGTTCGGCGTTACCAGGAACCATATTCCAGCATAATTTTCCGCCTGAGTTTAAAAAATTGTTGAGTTTAAGTTCTTTGTTCAGTAAGGTTACAAACTGGGTTTCAGGACTGATTGTTATTATTTCAAAACCGCTTTTTATGGCATAATTCCAGTCAGTACAGCTTTTGGATATAATGGCAGGAATTCCTCCGTTTTCTTTAATTGATTTTGTCACTTTTTTTAAAATTGTAAGAATTGCTTTTTCTGAACGGCAGGCGTTTTCCGGTTCATATGCTTTGCCCAGTTCTGATTCATCTACAAAAATAATAGGTGTTACTGCCGGATAAATCGTTTTCATTTCGCAAATTTGTGAAATACATTGCAGGCAGCACGATTTTACGATTAAATCCATTACTTTATGGTTTTCGATTACCGGCATGCCTGTTTCATCCGATAGGAGCAGACCGCTTGTAATAGGTCCTGTTATTTGCCCTTTTGCATACTTGGGCTTATATTCTTCAATTATTCTTAAGAAATAATCAAAAAATACGGAATTTGGGCGGTATTTTTTTAGTTTTTCAATTGTAACATCATCAAAATCTTTTAATATTCCGGGGCTTCTTGTCTGAAATACGTAGCTTTTTGTATCTATGTAGTATTTACGTTTCAGTAAGTCGTGCTTTATTCCCGGAATTTGTGACAGAAATTGTAAAAATTGACCTTCTACGGGTGAATAACTAGGGAGTTGTGCCCAGAAGGGGATGTCAGAAAAATATTTGCTAACTATATCAACGACGGCATTGACATTTTTATGCGGTAATATTCCCAAATGCAGACAGGATATATCCATTCTCTCCTCGCAGGTATAAAATAGCGAAGACCACTTTTAAAAGTGGTTCTTCGCTGTAAAAATATGATTAAGCATTTTCTTCTGTTGTTTCAACAGGTTCTTCGATAGATTCTTTGATAACTTCTGAAGCTGTAACTACAACTTTTAATTCGGTTTTAACTTTAGAAGTAAGTTTGATTAACATAGTGTATTCACCAATCTTGTTGATAGGTGCGTTGAGGGAAATAGTTTTCTTATCAACTTCAATACCTGTTTTTTCAAGCAATTCTTCACAAAGACGTTTTGTTGTAATAGTACCGAATAATTTACCGCTTTCGCCTGCTTTTGCAGAAAGTTCAAGTTGTCCGATTTTTTCGATTTGTTCTGCTTTTGCTAAAGCTTCAGCATGTAATTTTTCTTGTTTTGCTTTAATTCTTGCAAGATTTTGTTCTC
>CALUTH010000089.1 GCA_944323635.1 Candidatus Gastranaerophilales bacterium | reverse complement strand
GGTTCTCTTGCTGCTATTGCCGCAGCCGGTATTGTTACCGGAGGTATTTTGCTTGCAAAAGGCAAGTTTAACACTCTTGATTCTGTGTTAAAAAAACATAAATTAATTATGGAAAAAGGAACCGGTGTATTGAAAAATAATAAAGGCGAAGCCTTTACCGGTGTTCTTAAGTATAGGGTAAATGAAAATTCTTACCTGAGAAAATATGAAAACGGCAGAATGACTCTTTCCGGTAAAAATATTGATAAAGATGGAAACCCGCTTTCTGATAAGCTGGATTATTATGCAATTAATTACACAATTGAGAATGGTCGTGTTAAAAATGTGTCATCAGTAAAACGTGTTAAGGATAATACAATCTCTAATACAAAAGATATTTTAACCAGACCTGAAAAAGTTGCAAGGTTAAATACTGAAAAAGAGGTCTTGAAAAAAGAAGTTGAGCTGGTAAATGCTCAGATTAATGATTTTATAGAAAAACGCGACCCGTTATTTAATAAATTGCAGCAAATTAAGGCAAAACAGGATGACTTTATTTCTTCTGTTCCTGAGCCTGAAAAAATAGATCAATTATCGCCGGAAGCCCAGAAACAAATAGATGAACTGGTTACGGAGTATAATGCTGTAGCTAAAGAAGTTATTGACTTAATGAAGGCATATGATGAATGCTCTGCAAAACTTGGCAGATTACAGCAACAAATTGCAGCAAAGGACGCAGAGATAAAACGATGGTCATAATTGAATTAATAAAAAAAATAAAAACAAAAAAACGGGTAATGTATAAAAACATTACCCGTTTTTTTAGTTTTTTAACCGAAACTTTATTCTGCTTCAGTTTCTTCTGTTTCTGCTTCTGAAGCTTCTTCAGCAGCGAAATCTTCTTCATCAATTGCCTGTTGATTCATTTCTTCTTCAATTTCTTGTTGAAGCTCATCCTCATTTGCGACCTGTTCTTCATAATCAGCATCTGCCTGTTCATCATATTTATAAACGGCTGACTGTGCATCTGCCTCTTCACGCTCCATTTGAGAAACGCTCTTGATGTCAATCTTCCAGCCTGTAAGCTTGTGCGCAAGTCTTACGTTTTGACCTTCTCTGCCGATTGCTAATGATAACTGGTCATCAGGAACTACAACCAGCGCATCTTTAGTATCTTCATCGTCTGTCATAATATCAACTGATACAACACGAGCCGGTGAAATCGCATTGACAATGTATTCAACCGGATCCGGAGACCATCTTACAATATCAATTTTTTCGTTTTTAAGTTCGCTTACAATTGTTTGAATTCTGCTGCCGCGTGGTCCTATACAAGCGCCGACGCTGTCAACTTCTGGGTCGTTAGACCATACAGCAAGCTTTGTTCTATATCCTGCTTCTCTTGCAATTGATTTAATTTCAACAATTCCGTCTTCAATTTCAGGAACTTCAAGATCAAACAGTTCTCTTACGATTTCTGCATGAGCATGAGAAACGATTACCTGCGGAAGTCTGTTAGTTTCTTTTACGTTAAGAACAAAAACTCTTATTCTGTTTCCTGGTTTATAGTATTCTCTTGGTATTTGTTCTCGCTGCGGCATTATAGCATCGGTTTTACCAATGTTGACAATAACATTTCGGTTTTCTACTCTTTGAATAATACCGGTAACAAGCGTTCCTTTCTTTTCAAGAAATTCATTAAGGATATTATTACGTTCAGCATCTCTAATACGCTGTGTGATTACCTGTTTTGCAGTTTGAGCCGCTATCCTGCCGAATTGTTCAGGAGTAACTTCAATTTTTACTTCATCATCAAGTTCTACATCCTCATCAATTTCTTTAGCGTCTTTAAGAGATATTTGGGTTTCCGGATCTTCTACTTCGTTTACAACGAGTTTTGTTGAAAATACACCGATTTCTCCGGCTTGCTCGTCAAGGATTGCTTCAATGTTTGTCGCTTCTTTAACGTGCATATGTCTTTTGTATGCTGCAACCATTGCATCGCATAATGAGGCAATTAGTACATCTTTGGATATCCCTCTTTCTCTTTCAAGCTCTTCACAAGCTTCAAATAATGCTGTTCCGATTTTTATCATTTCATACCTTTCTGCCATTCGGCTTTAGTGTTTAGTCTATATAAAGTTTTGCTGACTGGATGTTTTCTTTGGGTATTATCATTTCCTGAGCATCTTCAAACCTGAAAAATGTTAATCCTTCTCTGTCATTCCAATCTATAATTTCACCTTTGAAAATTTTTTCTGTTTCACCTTCAAGCGGTTGTTTTAGTTTGAGGCTTATTCTTCTTCCTTTGAATATTAAGAATTCTTTGTCCGACTTAAATTTCCTTTCAAGCCCGGGAGAAGAAACCTCCAGAGAGTATTTTACGGGAATTAAGTCGTCCAAAAATTCATTAAGGCTTCTTGTCACATTTTCGCAGTCATCGATAGTAATATTTCGTTCATTAGAGTATAAGAATATTCTTAAAAACCATCTGTGATTTTCTTTTACAAACTCTATTTCTATCGGTATAAGGTTGAACCGCATAGCTGTATTTTCAATGAGCGGTGTGACTTTTGCAAGAATTTCGTGTCTGTTAATATCCTGTTTCATAAGCCTCCAATTGACAAAAAAAGAACGGGCAAACCGTTCTTTTTTTAAGAAACCTTTACTATCACATTATACACAACATATAAGTATAAGTAAACATTCTTGATTGAATATTAAGAAATATAAACTAGAAAGGCTTAGTTTGCCCCAGCTTTCTTCTTAGTTCCTGAAATCTGTTAATATCTTCTTGAGCTTTGTTCCCTACTTCTTTAAATAGAGCCTGAGAGGTCGGGTGAACCATTAAGATATAGTCCATGTGAATTTCTAAAAAATTATATCTTTTTGGCGGTTGGTTTGAGTTTCTTGTGTATATTTCTACATTTGTAACGGCAAGAAAACGTCTTTCGCGATCATTTAAGAGGTCGGTCAATTCTCTGTTAGAGTTGGTATATTTAGAAACATGAACAACACCCTTTATATCGTGGTCTTGAGTAAGTATACATACTTCTATTGGTATAGTATCAATATTCTTAGCCATTTTTTTATTAATCCTTTCATTAACTATACTTATTGTATAATATTTTTTCTAATTTAACAATTATTTATTATTAAGTCTGCCGCCATGAACTTCAAATACTTCTCCTATTGCAAAGAATGCGGCTGGGTCAATGTTTATAACTACATCTTTGAGTTTTGGCAAATCAAAACGTGATACAATACAATAGGTAATGATTTTTTCTTCTCTTGAATATCCGCCCATTCCCCGCATGTATGTAACGCTTATATCAAGCTCTTTCATAATCGCAGAGCCAATTTCTTTGTAGTATGGTGAAAAAATTCGGACAGATTTCATTTTATTGAAGCCTTCCATTACCATATCTATAACTCTTGAGGCAATGAAATAGGTCAAAACTGAATACATCGCTTTATCCCAGCCAAAAACCAGTCCTGCAGCAGTGTATACAAACATATTTATTCCCATTAACATTTGACCAACTGAAAAAAGTTTGTATTTTTGAGAAAGCCATATTGATAAAATTTCAGTTCCATCTAATGAACCGTTATTTCTCAGAATAATTCCAACTCCAAGACCTAATAATATTCCGCCGAATACGGTCGTAAGCAGTAAGTCATGGGTAAAATTATGTGAATGAAAAAGGTTAGTTGCAAAGGCTAATATCAGAACTGAATAAAAAGTTTGAATAACAAAAGATTTTTGAAATTTTTGCAGGGCAAGAATAATAAAAGGAATATCAATAATGAAAATTAATAGACCTAAATTCATTTTTGTTATCGAACTTATAATCATCGCAGATCCAATAACTCCGCCATCAATAACGTTGTTAGGAACAAGGAAACATTCAAGTGCTGCTGCGGTTATAAATACACCTATTGTTAATGCTATATAACGTAAAAAATATTCAATGAAAATTTGTTTTTTTGTTTTAACTACGACCGGAGGTTTTGCATGTCTGCCGAACATTAATTATTCTCCTTTTGTTTATTTGGAAGAATTTTGCTAAAGTCGAAAATTGCATGATCTTTCTTTGCATCTAAATTTCCATCATCTTCTTTTACCCCTAGAATGGCTGCAAGATCTGCTTTGAGCTGGTGTAAATCGTCATATTTTTTTAATATTCCATCCATTGCAATTGATAGATCTCCTGTTTCTTCAGAAACTACCAGACATGCGGAATCGCTGCACTCAGACATACCTATTGCGGCTCTATGTCTGGTTCCGTATTTCCAGCTGAGTTTAGGATCTTCTGTCAGCGGCAAAAGGACTCCGGCTGATATAATTCTGTTGTCGCGTATAACCAGAGCTCCATCATGAAGCGGAGTATTCGGGTGAAAAATTGTTAAGATTAATTCAGTTGAAATATCCGCATTTAACTTTGTGCCGACATCGGAAAAAACGGTATCACTCATATCTTTTTGAAAAACGATAAGAGCACCTGTTCTTGTTTTTGACAGATACTTGATTGCTTCAATAATTTCTTTGACAATATCAACATCTTTATTTGTTCTGTTTGTATGTACTCCGCCCCCGAAAAATAATCTGCTCATTACGCCGGGTTGCCCCAGATAGCCTAAAAGTCTTCTTAATTCCGGTTGGAAGATTACTATAAGGCTTAGTGTAATAACCAGAACCATAAGCTGGATAAAGCCGCCTATAATTCTGATGTTTAGATAGATTAAAATCTGGGAAAAAATCCATGCAGCAGCTAAAAAGAACAAACCTTTTACCAGTTTTTCGGACTGCGTATTTCTGATGAAACGCTGATACATGAATAACAGAGTTAAGACGATTATAAAGATTTCAAAAACATTCACCCAACTAAGTGATAACCATAATTCTTCAAGTGAACCTTTTAAAATATTTATAATTTGATCAAACATCACTTTAACCTATCCGGGATATTGTCATGAGAAATTAAATCTTCTAATGTCTCTCTATATACAATAATATCAGATTGTGAATTATTTACAAGTACCATTCCGATTTTTTGTACCCGGTTATAGTTACTTGCCATTGAGTAATTATATGCTCCTGTGTTGTAGATACAAAGTATATCACCGGAGACGATAGGGGGTAGTGAGATCTCTTTTATTAAAATATCCCCTGATTCACAGTATCTGCCTGCTATTGTAACGGTTTCTTTTTCTGTGATATCCATTTTGTTTGCAACATCACAGGTGTATTCTGCCTGATACATTGCAGGACGCGGATTGTCTGCCATTCCTCCGTCAACGGAAATGTACTTTGTGCCGTGCGGAACCTGTTTTGATGCCCCTGCGGTATATAGGGTTACGCCGCTTGTGGATATTACGCTGCGCCCCGGTTCAATGTATAATTCTATGTCGCTTAAGTTATGTTCTTTGAATTCCGCTAAAAGTGTTTTTATAACAGTGTTGGCTACGTGTTTAATGTCCGGCGGGGTGTCTGTTTCAACATACTTAACCCCTAATCCGCCGCCGAGGTTGAGCTCTGACAGCGTAAGCCCGTACTCTTTATTAATCCTTGCAAGCTCTTTTACAAGAATTTTTGCTTCATCAACATATCCTGCGGTATCAAAAATTTGTGAACCGATGTGGGCATGTAAGCCTTTTATATTGATTTTGGGATAGGTTGTTTTTATAAGTTTTACTGCATCATCAACCTGTGTTAAGTCGAACCCGAACTTTGAGTCTAAATGCCCTGTCTGGATGTATTCATGTGTGTGGCAGTCAATCCCCGGAGTAATTCTTAGTAAAATGTCCGCCGTTTTGTTGTTTTGTTCCGTGATTTTACCTAACAGTTCAATATCGTGAAAATTATCAACAGAGATTCTGCCAACTCCTACATCAAGTGCTGATTCCAGTTCCCAATCCTGCTTGTTGTTACCGTTAAACATAAGTTTTGACATATCTATACCCGCTTTATAGGCTGTATAGATTTCTCCGCCTGAAACAACGTCCAGCCCCAGACCTTCCTGTGTAACGATTTTAAAGATTGCTGATGTTGCAAGTGCTTTTGAAGCATAGAGGATTGAAACATTCGGATACTCTGTAAACGCCTCAATATATTCCTTGCATACGGTTCTCAGTGTTTTTTCATCAATGACGTACAAAGGCGAACCGTATTTTTTCACCAGTTCTACGACGTCGCATCCGCCTATGACAAGGTGTCCGTCTTTTACTTCTGTTGTCCAGGGTTTAATATATTGATTTACGCTCATGTTCTTCTGCCTCGTTGTTGTTGCCTTTGTGATTTTAACTTAAACAAAGAAACTAGTAAAGAACACAGATGTATTGTTTTGTTTGCCCGGTGCGGCAGTAGTTGCAGATAACGTATAACCAAAATATTAACTTTTGCTCAATGAGCGCATTTTTAATTATATCCTCTAAAAGAATGATTTTTAAGAATAATATTTGAGCGGATAAAAAATTATCCGTATAATATATTGACTTATTATAATTTATTATTAAACAACAATTAGAGTTTAACTTAAAAAGAAAGGCAATAAAATGGCAGGACTTGTTAGTATACTGGCGCAGGCATTAATGAAACCTAAAATGTACGAGATACAGGCAGCAAGACAGGTTGAGAGAAAAACAACCTCCTCAAATCCCTTTGCCGGTGATTTTTCTAACCCGTTTGTGTCCTCAGCCTCTTCAAACAATCCGTTCCGTTCATACGGACAAAACCGCCCTGTGCAAGGCGGTTATTTTGCTGGATATTATAATAATAAACCTAATATTGTCGGTCAAAGATTGTTTATTGAAGTTTAGTTTTATTATTGGCGTTTAATATGGAAAAATGACGGATCGCATACATCAGTGTTTGTTTCCATATTGCCGAGAGTTGAGAAAAACTCACATACTTTATTCCATGTTCTTGTGAAGAAATTGGGTTTGCTATCGGTTGCTTCTTTCCCTTTATCAGCTTCTTTGTCGTCTTCCTGCTCACCCTCATCTGCTTTTTCTGGTTCGGTGATATTTGCAAAAGTTGTAATATTGCTAAAACCGCTGGTTTTTATTTCTGATGCCTGGACCCAATCTTTTTTAATCCCGTTTAAAAAATTAATAGTTTCTTTTTCGTTTATTCTGAATTCTTCTTTTAAGTTTCCGTTTTCATCAACGTATTTAGCTTTTAATTCGTCCGGTAAATCTTCGATTTTTTCAAGGTTTGTTTCGTCTTGTTTTCTTGCAAGTTCAAGCTTGATTTCTTTGTAGAGGTTTTCAAAAGCATCAACGATTGCTTTTTTGTTTTCAGCATCAACTTCATCTTTATATTTTTCTAAAGCAGCTGCTAATTCCCCTTTAGCCTTGATTACTCCTTTTGCATCCTTAACATCTTCTTTTGAAGCTCTGTCAAGTAATGCGTTAGAAATAAATGTAACGCTTTCTACAAGTTCTTTATCATCAGCGTCTTCATGCTCTGTAAGAACTCTAACTATTGATTTGCCGCCTCTTGTACCCATTGTTGTATCAAGTTCTAATATTATATTGTCTTTTGTAATAACAGGTACGCCGGTTCCGTCACCGTATACAAGTCCTTTGATTAATTCTTTATCTGTATCTTTATTGTATAAGGGTTCAACTCGGGTATCTCTTTCTATAGCGTCAGGTTTTACTTTATCAAGTATTTTAACTAAATTTTTATTGGAAATTTCATCAATTGCAGTCTTTAAATCATTAATGCATTTTTGCATTGATTCAGGTTTATTGTTATTTTTACTGTCGTATGCTCTTTTTGCTGTTTTCAGGATGCCGTCTAATCCTAAAGCTTTTTTAGTTGCATCATCAAGTTCGTTGTATGAATCATATAAATTATTGAACTCTTCTTTTAAGCTGTCAAACTGCTCTTTTTGTTCGTCAGTTAAGTCTTCTTTGGCTTCTTTTTCCGGTTTCTCTTTAGTTCCGGAAACTTCAGGAGTTGCAACACCCGGCAATGTCGGGAATTGGAAATTCATGCCCGGCAGACCGCAGAACATGTTTTGCGTCATTATTTGTGCATTTTGTGCTGCCATTGTAAAAAATTGTGTAAATAAAGAATTTGTATCATAAAAATTTGTAGTATTAAATGGCTTGATTTGCCAGTTGTGGAGACCGCTCAGTTCCATCCCGAGAGCAGCGTTTTCCAATCCGAGTTTCATATCAGAAAAGAAAGTTCTGTCTTTAATCCAGTAATTGTCTACATAGTTTGCTGAAAATAATGGAAACATAATCTCATCCTTTATATATAATATCCTTATATATATAAAGTATATCTTTGTAAAAAAATTGCTTTTTTTTATTAGTTTGTGTTAACAAAACTTTACAATTATGAAAACACTTTAAAATATTACGGTTTAACTCTTCTTTAAAGATGGCTAATATAT
>CALUTH010000088.1 GCA_944323635.1 Candidatus Gastranaerophilales bacterium | reverse complement strand
CCGGCAGGTACACGGTTTTGGGCGCAAGGGCTTTATCCCGCGGGGATGTTATAACGGCGGTTAATGAGTACAGAAATGCTTACAGGTTTTATCCGGCGGATTATGATACAAATATCGGTCTTGCGCGGGGATTGAACGATACCGGCGATTTTAACGGCGCCTTAAGACATTTTATCAGGGCTGCTTATTTAAATAACAGCGACAGCCGTCTTTTTATGTATATTGCCTCTGTTTATTCAAAAATAAGGGATTATCAGCGTGCGTACTGTTTTGCAAAGCGGTATTTGAACACATTAATTTCTGCACACAATCAGGCAGAATATTTGAAAACCATTAAAACTGTAAACTCTCTGGAGCCTTATTCCGGGTCGGGCAATGTTTCTGAAGAAACAGCTGAAAATTATTTTGCTTCAAACAGGTATTATGAAGCATATTTGGAGTATGAAAATCTTTCTATCCTCTCTCCGGAGCCGGATTATAATATTACTGTCCGTTTCCAGCTTTTGGAATTAATGGTTAATCCTGAAAAATACTGGTCAAAGCTCTATCTTAAAAAGGCGCAGTCTCTTTATAACTCCGGGAAACATCAGGAAGCAAACGGTTTCTTTTCAAGGGTTATGGAACTATCACCCCAGAACAGCGAGGAGTACAAATCAGCCAGAGCGCAGATAAGTTATGTTTAAGTCATTAAAACGTTTTTTCTATACTAAAATCCTTAAAAGAAAATATTACAGAACCGGTAAGTGCAACGGATGCGGGCGCTGCTGCCGTAAGATTTATGTTAAAAATTTTAAACACGTAATAAAGGACGAAAAAGAGTTTGAAAAACTCCAGTATCTGCACAGGTTTTATTCTTATCTTAAAGTGATAGGCAAAGATGAAACTGGATTGATATTTGAATGTACAAATCTTGATCCTGAAACAAATAAATGCAAAATCCATAAATCACGCCCCGGAATATGCAGACGTTACCCGCAGGAGGAAATGTTGAGCATGGGGGGTGGATTATCGGAAGGGTGCGGGTACCGTTTAGAACCAATAATTCCATTTTCGGAGGTTTTTGCGAAAGTTTCTAAGCAATCAAAAAAATAGGCTTGTGGTAAAATAAAAGTATGGAAATACCAATCAGAAATTACGCACACCTAGGGGATTCAGTGTGGGAGGTTATAGTCAGGGAGTATACGATTGACAAAACATCGCGTATAGAAAACCTGCATAAACTTACCACCGACAGAGTGAATGCAAAATTTCAACACCACCTTCTTTCGCAAATTGAAAACCTGCTTACGGATGAAGAGAAAGAACTTGCAAGACGCGCAAGAAATATTGCAGTCCCTGTTTCAAGACGCAATATTCAGGCAGAATATCGTATGGCAACCGCATTTGAAGTTTTAATGGGGTACTGGTATATTCATGACAGGACGCGGTTTGAGGAGATAAAAAAGGCTTTATTGCCGTTAATACAAATGGAGCAGTAATATAAAATATGCCTAAAATAGTACAGCTGGATAAGAATTTAATAAACCAGATTGCGGCGGGCGAGGTTATTGAACGCCCTTCCTCCGTCGTGAAGGAACTTGTGGAAAATTCAATTGATGCGGGCGCAACAAGGATAAGTGTTTCCGTAGAAAACGAATGTCGGAATATACGGGTTGCGGATAACGGGTGCGGGATTGATGCTGAAGACATTACGCTTGCTTTTTCAAAGCATGCAACAAGCAAAATAAAAAATGTGGATGACCTCTACAGTATTCATACTCTCGGGTTTAGAGGAGAGGCGCTTGCAAGTATAATTTCTATATCAAAAGTATTCTGTACCACTAAAACTAAGGAAGCGGAGAGCGGAACAAGGGTAGAATGTCAGAACAGCGAAGTAAAAAGTGTTAAGACAGGCTGCGCGGACGGTACAATTATGGATATCCGCGACTTGTTCTACAATGTCCCTGCGCGCTTGAAGTTTTTAAAAAGCGAGAAAACGGAATTTTCTTATATTTCTGACTTAATAACAACGCTTTCAATTGCCAATCCTGATGTAAGTTTTGAACTCCTGCACAACGGCAAAACGGCTTTAAAAACTATCGGTAAAGGCGGCTTGAGTGCAGTTATTAATAATCTTTTTTCAAAAGAAGTTGCGGATAATATGAGAGAGGTTTTAAAGACCGATAAGATTTCGCATCTGCAGCTGTCGGGCTGTATTTCTGTCCCCAGCTTTACACGTTCGAGCAAGAAGGATTATTATCTTTATGTTAACGGGAGAGCTGTTAAGTGTCCGGTTTTTCAGAGGGCAATAGATACGGCGTACAGAAATACAATGCCGCAGGGAAGGTATCCGTTTGTAATTCTCAAGCTGGATATGCCGGCGGAAGATGTTGATGTGAATGTTCACCCGACAAAGAAAGAGGTACGGTATAAAAATCCGAACCAGATATTTAATTTTATAATGACGTCCGTAACAGGCGCGCTTGCTAACAACAGTTTTTCACCGCAAAATCAGACGCCGGCAGAAACCTCTCCGCAACGGGACGGCGGAAATGAGAATATTGTTTCCTTCTCCGAATACATTGCCCGCCCGCAGACCTTTGAAATAAAGAACGATGAAGAAATATTTGTAAGCACCGCAGACCGCATTTCGCCGGAAGTTTTTAAACCGCACCGTGAAGAACCTGTTTATAATAAGGCGCCGGAAATTACGCAGAGAGAGTTTATTCCGCGTAATACGGTCGTAGAACTCAGAAAAGAAGAGAATATAATAGGACAGTACCGCAAAACGTATATTCTCATAGAGCGTGATGAGGGGCTTGAAATTGTAGACCAGCACATAGCAGAAGAACGGTATATATACGAAAAACTAAAAGCGGCGCAGCAGCCGTCCTCACAATTATTATTTATATCTGATGTGCTTGCGGTTTCTCCGGAGGATATGGAAAGACTTAAGGAAAATAAAGCACATTACGAAAAATACGGGTACGGAATAGAGTTTTTAAACGAAAAAGAAGTTACGTTCAAGAAACTGCCTGCCTCAATTGCCGGCATGGATGCAAGAGAAATTCTGGATGATTTGCTTAAGAACCTGCAGGGGGACGTAAACGGAATTGAGGAAAAAATACTTATAATGACTTCATGCAAATCGGCTGTAAAGGCAAACACTCCGCTTAATCTGTTTCAAATGCAGGAAATAATAAGAAACTGGCGTACATGTAAACAGCCATACACCTGCCCGCATGGCAGACCGATTTCAAAAATCCTTAAACACGAAGATATTGCAAAGTTTTTTATGCGGAATGTGTAAACTGTTGTTTCTTTGCTGAATAATGAAAATATCGACCTTCTAAACCTTGACGGGATTGTAAAAATATGGTATCCCCGATAATAGGAATATAGTATAGAGAGGAATTAAAAAGATGGTTCAAGTATCAAAAAAACTTATTGTCGGGAGACCTGTCACTCTTCCTGAAGAAGTTAATGACGATTTAATCTTTGATATAGATGTTGCACTGGCGGAAGAATATTGTAAAAATAAAGAATACGAAAAAGGTTTTGAAATATACGAGAGGCTTGTACGTAAAGCTTTCGGCGATTTGGAACTGAAGAATAAATATATGCGCCAGATGAAAGCGTATGCAGATACCTTGCTTAAGGAAAAGAAGTACAGTAAAGCACTTGAGCAGTATAAAAAACTTTTGAGGCAAAATGTAACAGATCCTTATATTTTTAAGAATACGGCAATATGTCTTAATGAAATGGGATAGCCTGTACGAGCATTGCGTTTCTTTGAAAAGTATGAAGAAAATGCCTACGATAAAGAAGAAGTGTATAAATACCTTGCTGATATTTACTATGAAAATATCAAGGATTACGAAAAGGCTATTGAGTATTATGAAAAAATGATTGAAAAATACGGTGATAACGCACATATTTATAACATGCTGGGTCACCTTTATTCAACATATTATCAGGATAAGTATATGGATAAACAAATATACTATCTTAAAAAAGCGGCAGAACTTGAACCGAATAACAGGGTTATTATCAAAAATATTGCATACGTACTCGGTAAATTCAGACAGTATGAAGAGGCTGACAAATACTACGCAAGATTGCAGCAGCTTAATCCTTCCCACTCTGATCTCCACAGTTACGGCGGTTATCTGGTAAGTAAAAGGGATTTTGTGAACGGGTTTAAGTTCCTTATGCATAGATTTAGTAAAGAAGATTTGCAGGAAGGCGCGTTTCCGCCAATCTTCCTTAATAAAAAGGTTAGATGGAATGATAAAATGGATTTGTCCGGCAAACACGTTATTCTTCACTTTGAACAGGGGTTCGGCGACTCTATAATGTTTATCCGCTTCCTTGATCAGGTTAAAGAAATGTGCGCAAAGGTTTCTATTGTTGTTCAGCGCCCGCTTCTTGAGTTGTTCGCCGGCTCAGATTTAGGATGCGATATTTACCCTGATGATATACCGATGGGGCTTAAGTATGATGTAGTTATTCCGATGATGGATTTACCTCTTGTTTGTCATACTACTGCCGATACTATTCCTCATCCTGAAGGTTATTTGAAGGTTGAGCAAAAATATATTGATGAATTCAGAGAACAGTATGTCCACAAAAATGATAAATTTAAAATCGGTATTGCGTATGAAGGTTCTGTAATGGGTAAAGAAACAGACCGTGATATTCCGCTTAGATTTATGTATCCGCTGATGGAACTGCCGGGTGTGGAGATTTATTGTTTTCAGGTGTCCGACCCGAGTGACCAGATGGGCAGAGTTCCTTCTAATTTGCAGTTTGTGAGACTGGGCGATAAACTCAGAAACTTTAGAGATACGGCTGCCGGTTTAAAATGTATGGATATGTTCATATCTTCCGATAACGGTGTTATGAACCTGGCGGGTGCTCTTGGTATTCCATCAATATGTTTGTTTAATACTATTTCAGAATGGCGTTGGATTGACACTACAGGTGATGACGTTGTGTGGTATAAATCAGTAAAACCGATTCAGGCAACAACTTCGCGTGCGTGGGATGAAACCATTAAAAGAGCGATAGAAATTGTTGAGAAACGTCAGCTTGAAAAATTGAATAATAAACTAAAGATGTCAGTACCAAAGGGGTCTATTAAATCTAAGAATATCAGTCCTAATGCGGCGGTCTCTCTGGATGCGATTGCGGGACTGCTTGACGAGGAAGAAAAGGCGGCTAAAAAGTCTGTTAAGAAAACTACCGCAAAAAAGAGTACCGCAAAGAAAACTACTTCTAAAACGGCGGCGGATGCTAAAAAGTCTGCAAAAGCTGCGCCAAAGAAGAATTCAGCCAAGCCTGCCGCAAAAAAGAGTACGGCATCAAAGAGTAAAACCTCAGGGGCTAAAACGGCTAAAAAGCCTTCTGGTAGAGCAAAGAAAAAGGAAGAGTAAACAAACAGATAACCGGAAGTTAATTTCCGGTTATTTTTTTAGTTTTTTATAACTTGAAATAATTTCCAGAATAAATTTCAAATCTTTTTCTTCAAAAGCATCAAGAATATCAATAATATCCTGACGCAGGTATTTTTCGGGTTCTGTTTTGTTAAAATTGAATAATTCACGCTCTGTAGTTTTTAGTGCGTTTGCAATTTTTTCGAGGGTTTCTGCGGTCATAAAGCGTTTCCCGCGTTCAATATTGCTCAGGTTGGGTTTATCCATATCAATGAGTTCTGCGAGTTTCTCCTGCGAAAGCCCGAGAGATTTCCGCAACTCTCTTATCCGTGCCCCGAGTTTTTCTTTTAATGTAGGCATTTACCCTCCAATATCACCCGTAAAGGTACCCCTCAATTTATTAGTATACTTGTAAGGGAAAGATAAAATAATAGCTAAAATTGCTATGATTTCTTGAATTAAATAGTATTTTCTGCTAATATTGATTGCGCATGTTAGTATTACGGTTATGTGAAGGAAAATAATTTATGAATGAGACCGCTCAAATTTTGGGTATCAAAAAAGAATATTGCGCAGACGGTACACATACACGTTACGTAATTAATATTTTAAGATTTAAAATCGCTATGAATTTTAAACGAAAAACCGATAACGGGCAAAATAATAAAATACTGTGGGAAAAAAACGGGGTATACAAAAAATATAAAAACAGTAAAAAAGGGTTATCAATTAACGTTACCGGCAACAATAATACTGTAATCGTGAATTCTGAAATAAAATTTCATAATACTAAAATAATAGTTCACGGCGAAAATAATACTGTCATTATAAAACACTCAAATAAATATATAGATAATTTGTATATATTTTTGGGTGATGGTCGTAAAAACAGAAAAGTATACATAGATGAAGATTTATCCGTAAACGGAGCCGAAATTTCTATACGTGATCCTGACTCTGAAGTAATTATCGGCAAGGATTGTATGTTATCCTGCGGAATTACTATCAGGTGTGATGACGCACATAAAATCCGTGATTTAAAAAGCGGTGAAGTTATTAATAAAGGCAACTATTGCAGGATTGGCAATCATGTATGGATAGGTCAGCAGGCTTTTATAGGAAAAAATACGGAAATTCCTGATAATGCCATAATCGGCGCCCACGCAGTTGTGACAAAATCATTTACCGAAAATAATGTTGTAATAGCAGGTAATCCGGCGAAAATAGTAAAACACGATGTTGTATGGAGCAGGGAAGGCGCAACCGACTAAAAAAGCCCGCAAATACATATTGCAGGCTTTTAGGGATAATGGAAAAAAGAGAAAATGGAAAATTAATTTACATCTGATTTGTACTCTTCTAAGACGTATTCTTCCTCGGGTACGGTTCTGCTTACCGAGTCATAGTAGAGTTCTGCGCGGTGTTTTAATTCATATTTTGCATCATCGCCCGCTAATATTGCAATGATTTCACCCTCTTCCGATTCTTCGGGAGTGAGGTTATCTTCTGTTTCTGATTGGTTTTCTAAGTCTTCTTCTATAATGCTCCGTTCTTTCTTTGCCATTTTTTTAGCATTGAATATTTTGAGCCTGCCCATTTTTTCGCCCCTGTAGAGACAGCCCATAAACACAACGGCGTTTTCAAGCCCTTTTACATTAGGAAGACCGTTTTTAAAATTGTAATAAGCGTTTTCTATATCCATATCAAACTCTTCGCCATAGGAGGCAAGAAGTTCTTTTGCTATTGCATTCAAAAGAGTTCTGGATTTGAAGTTATCGTTTTTGGCTGAGGCAATACTGAGCTTTAAAGAAATTTCCGGATCATATCCGCCGACTTCCAGCGTATCAGAGTGTGCGGAGCGCGCGATAACATGTCTTGCCCCTGAGGTTAGTGCTGCGAACATCCGCGGATTAACTTTTGCACTGTTTGAGTCAAAATTTCCGCCGACTTTATTAGCATTCCCTGTACTATTTACGTTATGCGAATTGTTACCGCTCATTTATTATCTCCAGTACTTTCTATATCGGCACATTTTTCAAAAACTTTAATGAAAAACGAAGAACTGTTACATAAATTTACAAATGTATTTTGTTTTTCTTACGTGCGGGATATTATTCAATAAAAATAAATATTACACCTGTATTTTTGATAGATGTCTTTTATGAAAAATTTGTTTTTAATCAATCGCGGGTCCGCAGGAAACTTGAACAAGGATGTTTTTATTGTATAATTTACACTTAGGAACAGAGTAATGAAAAAAGTCAAATTAACTACCTTAATATTTATAGCGTTGATTTTGGGACTTTTTGTAGGCTGGCAGTTTCCGCATTTTGCTCAGAGAATGCATGTGCTTGCAGAAGTGTTCTTGAGAATGGTGAAAATGATTATTGCACCATTGCTTTTTGCAACGCTTATTATAGGTATAGCGGGGCACGACGATGCTAAAGGCATCGGGCGTCTCGGGTTAAAGACTATTGTTTATTTTGAAATAGTTACAACTTTTGCACTTATAATCGGCTTGATAGTGGCAAATATTGTGCGCCCCGGAGAGGCAATGGATAATATCGGCGCACAGACTACGGGGCTTACGCAGATTTCGCAGATGGTTTCATATACCCAGCACGGTTCTTTCGGACAGATGCTTTTAAGTATATTCCCGACAAGTATTGTTCAGTCAATGGCAGAAGGCAACCTTCTTCAAATCGTTGTATTCTCTATATTCTTTGCTCTATCAATCCGTGCTGTCGGCTCGAAAGCCAAGCCGGTACTTGATGTCTTAAACAGTGTTGCATCAATAATGTTTAAGTTTACCGAGTATGTTATGTGGTTTGCACCTATCGGGATATTCGGCGCGATTGCTTATACAATCGGATGTAACGGGATTACCATACTCAGAAACTATGCAAAAATCATAGGTTCTTTGTATTTTGCGTTGATAATTTTTGTGATTTTCGTACTGTCAATCGCCTGTTTTCTTGTAAAAATTTCATTTAGAGATTTAATAAAAGC
>CALUTH010000087.1 GCA_944323635.1 Candidatus Gastranaerophilales bacterium | reverse complement strand
TTCTATACCATCTTTATCAAATTGTATTTGACTTCCGGCATAATTCTTACCTATATACTGAACGTCAAGAGCGTACCTCACGGCTTAATCCTAAACTAATTGGATTAATGCCATTTCGGAAGCATCACCGCGACGGGGCGGTAAACGATAAATTCTTGTATATCCGCCTTGTCTAGATGAATACTTTTTACCGATTACTAAGAATAATTTTCTTAATACCGTTTGAGGTGCAAGTTTTTTGTTTTCTTCAGCCTTGTCAAAAACTTCGCCAGTAGATAAATCCATAAACTTGCCTGTTTCTTTATCAAAAATATACTTGGAAGCGATTCTTCTTGAGTTCAAGTCGCCTTTTTTTGCAAGGGTGATAACCTGTTCAGCATACGGCTTTAATGCTTTTGCACGAGCCATAGTTGTTTTGATTTCACCGTGTACAAAAAGTTCAGTCGCTAATGAACGCAAAAGAGCCTTTCTCTGGTCTTGTGCTTTTCCAAGCGTATGTTTTTTTGTTTGGTGTCTCATTGTTATATTCCTTTAATCTAAATGTTACTAGTCGTTTGTTATCACTACACCATTCTCATCAGTTTCCGGGTTTGGAGCCAAATCTAAACCAAAATGGTGGAGTCTTTCAATTACTTCGTCAGAAGATTTTTTGCCGAAGTTTTTGATATTAAGAAGGTCATGTTCAGACTTCTTAAGAAGTTCAGCCATAGAATTGATACTTGCTCTCTTTAAGCAGTTATATGCTCTTACAGAAAGTTCAAGTTCATCTATGGTAATAGAAGGTTCTTCGCTTGATGTTTCTTCAGCTTCTGCCGGTTCAGGTTCTGCAACTGCATCAACAACAGCTGAAGATTTACCGGTTATAGCTGAAATTTGAACAAAGTGTTCGATTAACAAATCAGCCGCTTGAGTAAGAGCTGTTGTTACATCGATACATCCGTTAGACCAAATCTCAATAGTTAATTTATCGTAATCGATACTGTCACCTACACGTGTATTTTCTACTTCGTAGCTTACACGTTTAATAGGCATAAATGTAGCATCAATAGGTAACATATCAATTGCCTGACCTGATTTTGCATTTCTTGGAACATCATGGGCAACATACCCTTTACCAGTTTCAACAATTACGTCAGCATGGAAGCTGCCGCCATCAGCAATTGTACAAATTAACCAGTCCGGATTAACAACTTTAACTCCGGCAGGCAATTGAATATCACTTGCAAGAACCGGTCCCGGTCTGTCAACATCAATTCTTAAGTGTTGAGGTTCCTTAGAATCAGTCTTTATAGCCAATCCTTTAAGGTTAAGCATAACGTCAATAACGTCTTCCAATACACCCGGAATTGCTGTGTATTCGTGAGTAATACCTTCAATTCTTGCGGAGGTAACAGCTGTACCTTCAAGACTTGATAACAAAACTCTTCTTAAAGAGTTACCAATAGTGGTACCAAAACCTCTTTCAAGCGGTTCAATGACGAATTTACCGTACTGTGAACCATCAGAGCTTGTCATAGTATTAACTGTTTTAATTTTTAATTCCATATTTAATATCTCCTATCAGAATTAGCTTACTTTGAGTAGTACTCAATTACGAGTTGTTCTTTAAAGTCAGGATCAAGTTCTTCACGCTCAGGAATTCTATCAAATACGATTTTTAATTCGTCTTTGTCGATAGTCATCCAGGCAGGAGCGCAAGCCATATCAATCATACCAGTAACGCTCTTAAGGAATTCAGCGCTCTTTGACTTGATAGTAATAACATCGCCTGCTTTAATTAAGTATGACGGGATATCAACTTTTTTACCGTTAACGAGAACATGTCCGTGATTAACGATTTGTCTTGATTGTTTGCGGGTAATACCGAAACCTGCTCTGAAAAGAATATTATCTAATCTCGATTCAAGAATTTGAAGTAAGATAGTACCTGTAACACCTTTTCTTCTTGCTGCTTCATGGTAATATTTCGCAAATTGTTTTTCACTTACTAAATATGTAAGTCTGATTTTTTGTTTTTCATTTAAGTGAATTGCATATTCAGAAAGTTTCTTTCTGACTGCACCGTGCTGCCCAGAAGCTGTTTGTCTCATAGAAACAGTAAGCTTTCTGTTAGACAGGTCTTTTACTCCATAGTTGCGGAATAATTTATTTGTTGGCCCTGTGTATCTTGCCATTGTTTTTTCTCCTTTAACTTGCCGGTGAGGCACCTATGACTTGCAGAAAGCAAGCTCTCACCGCACTATACTCTACGTTTTTTAGGAGGACGGCATCCGTTATGCGGAATAGGTGTTACGTCCTTGATTAATGTTATTTCCAGACCTGCAGCTTGAATTGCTCTTATAGCTGTTTCTCTGCCTGAACCAGGTCCTTTAATGTATACTTC
Source organism: Candidatus Gastranaerophilales bacterium (assembly GCA_944323635.1). Classification (GTDB taxonomy): domain Bacteria; phylum Cyanobacteriota; class Vampirovibrionia; order Gastranaerophilales; family Gastranaerophilaceae; genus CALUTH01. Next base: position 6,114 of record CALUTH010000087.1, on the reverse strand, counting down.
TACCTTTTTCATACCTTGGTCGATAGATTTTTTAGCAACCAGTTCCGCTGCTGATTGAGCGGCAAACGGTGTACCTTTTCTTGCACCTTTAAAACCGGTAGCACCGGCAGATGCCCATGCAATAGCATTACCTTGTGTATCTGTAGAAGTTACAATCGTGTTATTGAAGGTGGATTGAATATGTACAACACCTTGTAACACGTTTTTCTTTTCTTTTTTCTTAGTTTTTTGTGGTCTTGCCATTTTATTTATCCTTTATCTTTTCTTTTAATTATTTTCTAACTATGCTTTTTTCTTACCTGCAATAGGTCCGCCCTTTTTACCGCGTCTTGTTCTTGCATTAGTTTTTGTTCTTTGACCTCTGCAAGGAAGACCTTTTTTGTGGCGCATACCTCTGTATGAGTTGATTTCCTGAAGACGTTTAATATGCATTGTTACTTCACGTCTGAGGTCACCTTCAATATGATAAGCCGATAAAGCTTCACGAAGCTGTTTAATATCATCATCTGTTAAGTCATCTGTTCTTAAGTCCGGAGAGATACCGGTAACTTCAAGAACTTTTGCAGCTCTGGAAGGCCCTATTCCGTATATATAGGTTAATGCAACTTCCAGTCTCTTGTTACGGGGTAAATCAACCCCTGCTAATCTTGCCATTTATTTTCTCCTTTGTTATTTTCTTTAATCTTATTAGTGTAATTACCCTTGTCTTTGTTTATGTTTAGGGTTTTCGCAAATGACGGCAATTCTGCCTTTTCTTTTAATAACTTTGCATTTGTCACACATTTTTTTGACTGATGCTCTAACTTTCATTTTTCTATTCCTTTATATTAACTACGTTACTTTAATCTGAATGTTATTCTGCCCTTTGATAAATCATACGGTGTCATTTCAACTTTTACTTTATCCCCGGGCAGGATTCTGATAAAGTTTTTCCTAATCTTGCCTGATATATGGGCGAGAATTTCATGTCCGTTCTCAAGCTCGACACGAAACATTGCGTTCGGCATAGCTTCAAGAATTGTTCCTTCAATTTCTATGACATCTTTAGACATATTGTCCTCATTTTTCGGCTATCAACGTGCGTAAATTAACGCTTATTTTAATCTTATCCGCTAAAATTCAAAATGCAAGCAATTTTGCGGATAATAGTACAAAAAATGTATCTTCTATTTATGATTGTTTTAATAATATATGCACGTATTCCTTGTATTGCAGGGTCTCCACAACTCAATAGTTTTAATATTTTTCAGAATTATTCTTAATATATCTTAACAATACAATTATTTATTGTTTATAAAAACAATCATACAGCTATACATTCTATACATTATTTATTACTAAATCACCCTACCAATTATGGCAGGGTGAAATTATTGTTTTTAATTATTTTTGATGAAACCAATTACAAAACTCATCACTGCAAAGATTTTTATTCAATTGGTTCATTACCTCCACATTCGTCATATCAAATGTAATAGGCGTTACAGAAATTTTATTGTTCCTTACTGCAGAAATATCAGTATTTGCATCCTCCGGTTCAGTAATCAACTCACCGGCCATCCAATAATAAACCTTGCCGCGCGGATCTATTCTTTTTTCATAATCATCAGTAAACATTCTCTTACCGAGTTCAGTAATTGCAATACCGCCAATATCTTCTAAATCCAACCCCGGAACATTAATGTTTAAAATTGTTTTTTGAGGAATAATAGTAGGGTCCAGTTTATCCACAAACGCCGCAATACAAGCAGCAGAAACTTTAAAGTCTTCATACTCATTACGCATGCTTGCAAGTGATGTTGCAATACTCGGGAAGCCAAGCATTGCTCCCTCCATAGCACAGCTAACCGTACCTGAATACAAAATATCCGCGCCTAAATTAGGACCATGGTTTATACCTGATATTACCAGATCAGGCATTTCATCTTCAGACAAAATAGCATTTAATGCAATTTTTACACAATCCCCCGGTGTGCCTGTTGTCATCCAGCAGCGCTTTGTACCATATTTTGCATCTACTTCTTCCACCCTCAAAGGAGTATGCAATGTTAACGAGTGACCGGCAGCGCTTCTCTCCCTGTCAGGCGCAACAATATAGACATCATGCTTAAGACTTAAAGCTTCTGCCAGTGCGCGAATACCGTTTGCTAAAATACCGTCATCGTTTGAAATCAAAATCTTCATGATAAGCTCCCTATATAATATCCACCTAATTATATAGTACCACAATTATAAGATTTTGTATCGTATCTTAATTAAACTTTCATTTCTTTTTCAAAGCCGAACAAAGAACTTACGGATTCTTCATCATGAATTCTTGAAATAGCCTGCCCCAAAAGCGGTGCTACAGAAAGTTGGATAACATTATCCGGCAATTTTTCTTTGTCCCAGGGAATAGAATTCGTTACAATACAAAGCTCAATTGGGGCATTTTTAAGCCTTTCAATTGCAGGTCCGGAAAAAATAGCATGGGACGCACATACATAAACTTGTTTTGCACCCTTTGTTTTTAGGAGTTTTGCAGCCTCACAAATAGTACCTGCCGTATCAATCATATCATCAAACATTATGCAAACTTTGCCTTCAACATCACCTATAACGTGTGATGCAATAGCCTCATTATGTTTATCTCGTCTTTTATCAATAATTGCCAGCGGACAATCAATTTTTTTTGCAAACTGTCTTGTTCTCTGAACACCGCCGGTATCAGGACTTACTGCAACCATATCATCCGCCGGAATATTAAGACTCTTTATATAATCGACAAGAATAGGCGTAGCAAAAATATGGTCAACAAGAATATTGAAAAAACCTTGAATTTGTCCTGTATGTAAATCCATCGCAAGAACTCTATCTGTTCCGGCTGTAGTCAAAAGGTCTGCAACCAATTTCGCAGTAATTGCTTCTCTGCCAGATGTTTTCCGGTCCTGTCTTGCGTAACCGTAATAAGGAATTACTGCAGTGATACTTTTCGCACTAGCACGTTTAAAAGCATCAATAATGATTAAAAGTTCCATTAAGTTTTCATTAACCGGATTACAAAGCGGCTGAATAATGAATACGTCATCACCTCTTACGCTTTCTTTAACCTGTACATAAATTTCTCCGTCAGCAAAGTTTTTAACAACCATAGGACCGACTGTTGTACCGAGATAATCCGCAATTTCCTGAGCTAGTTTCGGGTTTGAACGACCTGCAAAAAGCTTAATGTCGTGAGTCGGATTGACCGCTTTTTCAAGCTGCGGATAAGAAACTTCAAGAACCATTTTAAATCCTTTCATACGATTTGTGATGTTTTTATAATAATAGAAAATTATATATTTTAACAGTATTTTTTAAGAAAAATTAAGACGGGCTGATATATACTATCAGCCCGCCCTTTATATTCTTTTGATGATTATGCTGCACTGCCGTCGTTACCGGCACCGCCGCCTTTTCCCTTAAACAAATTTGCAATCGGATCATAGGTATATTTTTTAACAAATTTTGCAGAAGAATGTGCTCCGTCAATACATTTGTTTATACCTTTTTGCATAAAGTTCAGGTCTTTACCTTCTTTAGCAACAAACTTACCAAAAGTTTTCTTACCAATTTTCAAGCCCTTACCGCGGCCGAGCAAAGCAGCAAGCGAATATGCAGCAGCAAGAACAACACCAGTACCGATTGCAACGTTTCTGCCGGTATGAGATTCTTTACGTTCAAAAGAATCGTAATCTCTGCGACCTTCAAAGTTTGCAGTACCAACCGGCGGTTCTTGGGCTTTTCTATAAGCTTTTGTTTCTGTTGGAATCTCAGGAGCTGCAGTTACTCCATAATTTCTGTAGCCAACACCTTCAACCATAATGTTACCTCCTAAATATAAATAATTTGAACACTAACCAAGTTAATTATACTTATATAAAGATTGAATGTTTTTATTTATTGCTAAAATTTAAAATAAAATTTACAAAAATTTACATTATTAATATTTACCTTATTCAAGCATAAGAAATTTGCTTAAGCTCCTCAAATAATACATTTAAATAATTAGACAGTTTCATTGTTTTTTGAATTTATAAAATTTTTATGTCGTTTTCTTGTAAAATAATTTGTCATACCTGCGACAAAAAAGCCCATAATACCTATCCCAAACAGGTATGGAACACCTGCAACAATAACTTTCTGCTTTGCAAGACGTCTAAATTCCGCACTTGCACTCGTCTTCTTAGTTTTTGCAATCTCTTTAGCCTTTTCTTCCAGAGCCTTAAAATCAGGAGAGGAGTAATCACTGTTTATAACATCCTTACAATACCCCAGTTTGCTTAAAAGTTTTTTAAACCCTTTATCAAAGAGTTCACCACCTGTTATAATGTAAAAACCGACAAGAGGAAATCTTGAAGCTGTTTCTAAAAGATTTTCTTTTCCTCTGTCAGCGGAAGAACCGAAGTAGCCTAACCCGCCGATTGTAACACATGCGGTAAGCTGTCCTTTGCTCATTGCCAGTTTCCCGTTTTCGGAATTAAAATCCTGACTGAAATACCTGTTAATAAACGCAGACTTTTTTGGATTATTTTTTACAAACTTGTCTCCGGGAGCAAGTATTATTTCACTCAAATTTTGTAAAGTCTTTGAATTTTTGCCTTTTAGAGCCATTAAAGAACTTAAGCCTAATAATCCGCCATACACAGCAGCCGCAAGTCCGATTTTTTGTTTTGCGCTTTTTTCTACTTTTGCCTGCTGTTCTTTGTTTTCCTCATTTTTTTCCAGAGATGCAATATTTTGAAAATCACTTTTGTTAAACACCTTTAGTGTAAATAAATTTTTCAGATAGCTGAGAGAAAACTCCGCAAGGGGGATTAACATTGTTGTCATTGCTATTGCCGCTTTTATCGGGACTATTTTACCTTTTACGCTCGGCGCCATTGCATTTAATTCTTTAAACGATTTTGCAACCAATTCTTTTTCTTTATTATTCAACCCTTTAGAAAATACTTTTCTTGCAACTTTTTCACCTAAAACGGCAGGTCCCAGATAAACAATCGCATTTTCAGACAGTTCAAGAAAAACATTTTCAGCAAGATCCTCTTTACTTCTGGAAAAAGTAACTTTTGGCGCAAGACAGGTACCCGTATCCTGAATTAATCTGGATGCTGAAAGACCTGATGCACTTTCCTGATACGATACAAACTTTGATGCTGTTTTAAGGGGGGTGGATAATGTATTTATTAAACTGACTGACATAATTTTCTCCTTGACTAAAAAATAAACCTGAACTTTATTTGTACAGGTTTATTTCTATCAAGAATTATTTAGCAACCTGTACTAAAATTACAGGCGCCACCAAAGATTATTATTTCGGTTTGTGTTTGTGTATCTCATAACCCCATAGTTACACAAACAAATATATTTGTCAATATATCAACAATATATCACTTACCCTATTACAGGTGCAACAAATGTCCGTGCAGCCAATTCTTTATCAAGCATAAACAATGCCTGCGTATCATTGCCGATTAATTTTAATGTTGCAAGAACACCGCCCACATTAGACTCTTCTTCTACCTGCTCTTTTAAGTACCAGTCAAGGAATGACAACGCGGCACGATCTTTTTCCGATTCGGCAACATCCATAAGCGCATTGATTCTGGATGTCACATATTGTTCATGTTCAAGCACATGTTCAAAAACTTCCAGCGGAGATTCCCAATCATGTCTTGGTTTATCAATTTGCGCAAGTTCTACTCTACCACCGCGTTCAATAACGTAATCAAACATGCCCATTGCATGTGCATGCTCTTCTTGCACCTGCACATCCATCCAATTTACAAAACCTTGAAGATTTTTATCCGCAAAGTAAGCTTTCATTGATAAATAAAGGTACTCTGAGTACAATTCCGCATTAATTTGATCATTAAAAGCCTTATTCATTTTTTCTGATAACATATAACACTCCTTTCTTAACTACTAAATATTTTAGTACTTAAAAAATAGAGGTAAATAATTATTTTTATACATTATAAGCAAAATATAGAAATTTCTTACTACGCAGAATAATTTGGAATTTGTTAAGTTTTGTTACAAAAGATTTACTTGTTGAAATTCAAGTTTTTTTTTTGACTTTATATATATGTAAGA
>CALUTH010000086.1 GCA_944323635.1 Candidatus Gastranaerophilales bacterium | reverse complement strand
ATGCAGCCGTGCAATCTCGTGCCCCGTCAATTTGCAGTATAGAAGACGGTTTATCATTTTCATTAAAATATAAGTCAGCATAAGCGGTATCTGAAATAAGTACAAGGTTGTACTTTTTACAAAAATCAACTACTGATTTCGCATACTCTCTTGTCATTGTACAGCCGAGAGGGTTGTTTGGATAATTGATTACAACCGCTTTTAATTTCTCGGGGTTGTAACCTTCTTTTACCATATTTTGTCTGCATTCTTCAAGGTCTGGCATGTAATTATTTTCTTTTGTAAGCGGCAGAGAATAAGCTCTTCCGCCGGAAACTTTAACCATTTCCTTATAAGATGCGTATCCCGGGTCTGGAAGCATAATTATATCGCGGTCTTCAATATTATGAACCGGATCGATTAAAATCCTTATTATGTTTGCAAGACCTTCTTTGGAACCGATAAGAGAGAAAATCTCTTTGTCAGCATCGAGTTCTACGTTGAAACGGCGTTTCATACGTTCTTTTACCGCGTTTCTGAAATACGGTTCCCCTTTTGGAGATGAGTATGTATGTATTCCGTCTTCGTCAAGGACTTCTTTAAGTTTGTCAATAACAAACTTTGGCGGAGCGGCTGTCGGGGCTCCCATTGATAAAGCAATAGGCGCACGGTTTTTAGCCTCTAACTCGGGGGTGATTTTTGCGACAGTTTCCTTTATATAAAACATAATATACGTTTCTAAATCCTGAACGTAGTAATTAAAATTTTCTTTCATCATAATATCTCCAACTTCCTACTTATTATATCACAACGATTTAAATAAATTAAATCGTTTAAAAGAAGCTTGAAGATTTAGAGATTGATTTTGCAGCCGATAGAAACAGCAGAGTTATTTCTTGTTGGGTTCAGTTTGTCCAGTTCTCTTGAGTATCCTGCTTGAACTGTAACTTTGGGATTTAACTGTACACCAATAGTTGTGTTAAGTTTTATATTATTTTCTGTTTGTTCGTTAAATCCGCCCAGTGTAAGTCTTTGACGTTCCATACCCGCATTTAGTTTCCCGAAGATAGTAACTTTTGTATCCTGCGGACGGTAAATCCCGTAAATATTACCTTCTACGCCTGCTTCTTTTGACGGGCGCGTTACAACGCCGTACGCTTGTACACCTCCGCCAACGGTTAAATTATCCTGATTGCTGTATTCAGCCCCTGAACCAATATTAAATTTACAAACGGGAGATACACTTCCTTTTTGAGCTCCGCCGGTTAATCTTAAGTCAACCCCCAGACCGCCGCTGATGGTATTCTCCAGGCTGACATTCCCTGCTCTATTTTGCAGCTGCAACCCTTCTTCTGCAAGAATACGGGCGTCGCCAAATATTGAAGAATTATTTATCCCAAGAGTAAAGCCGCCTAAGAGTGATCCTTGAAATGCGTGTTTGAGTGACATGTTGTCTGATGATGTTATTTCGGAAGTAAAACCTGCACCTGTTTTAATAAATGTTGAAAAATCCTTTATATCTTCACTACTATGTTTGCTATCCACATAAAATTCAAGGTCTGGGATGATGTATGTTTCACCGCGAAGTTCGGCAAGTGTTTCTATTTCGTTTTTTAATCCGGCTTTAATCTGGTCTATTTCGTTCTGATTTCCTATTTTGTAATCTAAAGCCCCTGTTTTTCCTGTTGTGTATGCAGATGTCAGGTTAACGTCAAAAAATACATCATTGCCGTTATCTTTATGTTTTATTGATTTGTAACCTGAATCTATACCAAAACTCTGTGAGTTTAAAAATAATTCTGTTTCATTATTTCTTTTATATTCAACATTAAATGTTAATTCTGCGTCTTTGTTATTTTTCTCAATTCCTAATGTTGTATCAACTCCCACCTTAATATTGCCGAGAGTGGAAACTTCTGCCCTGCCGTTTATGCTGTTAGTTGAGTCCGGTTTGTTATCAAAAGGAGTAAGGTTCTGATAATCCCTTTTATCCATTTTATCCCCAAAAGCAGCCTCTCTTTCAAGGGCAAATTCCTGATAAGAAGTCTTGCCGTCAACAATTGTATAATATCCGCAGGAGTTTAAATCTCCAGTGTTCTTGTAAATTTCAGCTATTGCATCTTTTATATTAGAAGCGCTTACAACTACCTTATTGCCATAGTTATTCCATACGTACTTACCATCTTCAAGTTGGTATAAAAGAGTTGCATGTGAACCGTCGGATGTAGCACCACTTAATATTACAGCATCAATTCCGCATTCATTAAGAGTATCCATTACAAATTCGTGCATTGTCATGCATATAAAACCATCTATATTTTCTCCTTGCGCATTTATGATTTTATCCATAATCTCTTCTTGAGAGTTGCCGATTTGAATATGCTTTTCGTTATCATCATACAATCTCAAAAATTCATCTAAAAGATTAGAAATAGATTTTTCAAGTAGTTCAGGATTGTTTTTATTTGTATTGATGTATGCTTTTAAATCACTATATGCTTTTGCACCGTTGCCATCAGTATTGGTTAATGATTCAATGCTTAATGTTCCATTTTTATTGATGTAATCATTAAGGTTAAGAGTAATCATTTCACTTGAGAGTTCACCGGTTGCAGGATCTTCTTTGGATATTGGAATTTTGAAATCATCGAAAAAATCCAGACTGAGGATTGTGGTTGCTTCTTCTATTTTTCCGTTCACTGGTTGTGTTTCATTTTTTATTGTGAGGTCAAATCCAACTTCGGTTTTCTTATCCTTTTTATCTTTGTTTTCTTTCATTTTTCTCTCCGATATATATACTATATGTATATAAAGTATCGAAATTGGAATTAATTGCTTATAAACTAATTGATATTAAGAAATGTGAAGATTAAATAAATTAATCAACCCACTTGAAGCTTTTGACATAACCTTCGCCGGTAATATCACCTCTGATTTCCGCGATGAATTTCCTGTAATCATCTTTAGAAAGTTCTATTCCCGGTATTTTATTAATATCGCTGATAAACGGGCTGTTCTCTTCAAGTTTTACTCCCGGAATAAGGTTAAACAAAGTATTTAAGGACATATTCCCTACGGCTCCTAACGGTGTTTTTATTTTCTTTTTAAGCAGACCGAAAACATACATTTGCGCATTTGATGTTGTAAGGTTGTAATTTCCTTTCATATAAAGGCTGAGATTTTCGCCTTTTGTGGATATTTTTATATCATCTGCAATACCGTTAGTTATTTTTATGCTGCCAAAAATATCGGCAAATTCGCCTGTTTTAAGCGGGGTAATTATATCAATGATACTGTTAATAGACAAATCTGTAATTCCGCCCTTGATAAGGTTTCCTGCTTTTAAAAGATATTCCAGCGAGCCGAGTTTTGGCATTCTTCCGTTGGATACATTAAATGTGCCGCTGCCGTTCAGGGTTGCCATACAGGTTTCGTGGCTTGAACCGTTACAGCTTAAGTGAGTTGTACCGGTCAGTGAGCCGTACATCTGGTTGGACAAATCAAAGAGCATTTCCGATAAATTGTTTGCGTCCATATCTTCTGCATTAACCAGCAGAGAGGCTCTGTTGGTAAGTAAATTATAGGAAAAATCTCCGGTTAATTCGCCGTTTGCAATTTCTGCACTGTAGTTATTGAGCAGGAAGTTCATTTTATCGGTAAGTGCGATTACTGTTTTTAAATTCTTTGCGGAAACACCTTTTATTAGTATATCGTCCGCAGTCAAATCCAGTTTTTCAATAATTAGTGCCGCTAAATCCATATATTGTTTGTTTTGGGCACTTTCCTGTTTGGGTTTATTGATTTCAAATTGTTTAAGGTCAGTAATTGCGGCATTTATATCAAGTTTTTTAAAGTGTATTAACCCGTTTCTTACCTTAAACGGCGGTCTTAATCTGTTATCGGCTTCTGCTGTCAAATTGATTTCGTTTGAAAATATTTCGCCTTTGCTGCTGATTTTAATTACTGTCGGGAGAAATTTTAGGGATATATCTTTGACAATTGTTTGCAGCAGGGGAACGTCAATGTCAAAAATATGGAAATCTCCGAGTATTTTTAAATCGTACAGTCTGCCGTTAATTTTAAGATCTGAAGTAAACAGCCCCTGTTTAATATTGGGCTTTTTAAATAAAACATTGAAAATCCTTGCATCCGTGGGGTTTTCCGTCTTTATTACAAGGTTATTAAAATGAGGTTCATTGTTTACAAGTTTTACTTCACCTTTCATTTTTAAATAATTTATAATATTTGAACGGTTGTTTTGTGATAAAACGGATTTGTTATACGCAAAGTCGTTTATTTTAACGGAGTTATTTTTTGAAATATCTCCGTTAAAGTTTATTATTGTTTCGTTTTCACCGTCTCCGACGGTTGCTCCCAGATAATAAACACTGGCTTTTTCTCCGATTTTTGCATTTGCCGAAATATTATACAAATCGGGATGCCCTTTGATTTTTGCTGAATAAATAATATCACCTTTTATTTTTAGCGGGTACATTGTGTTTTTATTTATGTATTTATCAATAAATGATTGCTTTGGAACGGAATTCAGGTAAATATTAAGATAGGGGCGCTTGTATATGTTATTTATGCTTCCGTCCAAAAATATCGGCATGTCGTCTGCCAGAGTATTTATTTTATTGAGGTTTACCTGATTATTTTTTAATTCTAAGCTGCCGTTAATTACTTTAAGCGGCATATTAAGCGGCAGGTAAATTGCTTCAACATCGTTTAAGAGAATATTTGTGTACGGATGATTGTTTATAATTTTGAAATCAATATTTGTTTTACCGGTCTTAAAATTAAGCTGCCTCAACAATTCTTTTGTTTCATCGGGTATAAGATAAAATTCGCGTATAAGATTTATTGTTGAAAGGCTTGCATTTGTGAGGGTAATTTCCGCATTAATATTCTGGTTCTTTTTGCCTAAATTAGTGATTTTTGCGTTTGTTACAAACGGGTTTTGAGTTATTGTACCTTTTACATTATTTACTTTGCAGGTTCCGTTTTTAACGGTTATATTTCCTGATGATAATGCTATCGGAGCATTAGGGTTTGATTTTGAAATTTTTGCATCAAGAGTAAGTTTGTCAAACTCTATTTTGTCGGAGGCGCCTTTGTATTCTGCGTTGTAACTTATATAATTATCGTCGCTTAACCCCTTGAAAACGGAATTCCCCAGAATGTCTTTAAGGTTCAGTTTTTGTGAGTAAGTTTTTATATTTGCTATATTATTTTTGATGCTTCCTTTTATTGCTATTGTTGAATTATTGATTTTTGATTGCGTGTTTAGAGTAATATTTGTCCCGTCAAAACCAATGTCGCCGTTCAGGTTTGTTATTTCAATATCTTTTATTCCTGCAGTTACATTTTTAAGTTTTAAATTCCCTTTAGCAAAGAGGTTCTGGTTAAAAACTATTTGTTCAATATCTGGAACAGTTCCTGTCAGATTTATGTCCAGGTCGGTTTTTCCTGTTAATTTGTCCGCAGGCGGGATAAGTTTGGCAATGTCTTTTAGCATCGGTGAGGATTTTATGCTGTTCAAACCTTTTTGTAAATCAAGGTTCGGTGTAGAAGCATCGACTTTAAGATGCCCGAATAAATCGCATGAACCGGAAAGTTTGACGGGGTTACCTTCAAGAAAACCTTTTGTTAATTTAAATTCTACCTTCTGGTCTTCAAATTTGAGAAATCCATCGAGATTTTTAAATACGATTCCTTTAATATCTTTAAAGGCGGCTTGTGCATTATAAAAATTCATTTGCCCCCAAACATGCTGGTTTGAGTGATTCCCCTCAACGTTTATATCGATGTTTCCGATGCCGTCAATATCCATAATCGGTACAGGTCCGGTTTCAAAATATAAAATTTGATGCAGCGGATCAACTATTGATTTTGCGGTAGATAAGTTTACGTGCGGAGTACTTTTTATTGTCATTTTTGAATACTTATCACCATATAGCTTTGTATTTCCGTTAACGGTTACTTTTTCCTTTCCGCCGGCTCCTGCTGTTACATCATAAAAAACGGTTTTGTCTTTGAACTTCAATCCTATGGAAGCCTTTATATTATCGTTAGTGATTGGCTTAACCAAATATCCGTTATTTATAAGTATAGAACCGTCTATATCCGGCTCGGGCAGCTTTCCTGAAATATTAATAAATCCGTTTACATCGGCATAGAGAGGGTATTTTTTTAAATATATAAGGTTAATGTCAGGGCTGTTAATAGCCGGCAGCATTTTTATGAGGTCGGTGCTATTCGTATCATTTATAATTGTTTTTGTGTATATACGGGGATGCCTGGATGTATAATCTGAGACTGTTATTGCTGTGGTGATATTTATATTTTCAGCATTGAAGTTGGACTGAGAAATAGAAAGTTCCTCTTCCGTCAGATTAAAATTTCCTTTAAGTTTAACTTTTTGGGGGAAGATTATAGATTTAAAATCTTCTTTGTATAAAACATTAACATCATCAAGGAGGAAACCGAATTTTCCATTTTGGGCATCTATGTTAACTATTCCGCCAATTGAAGTTATGTCTGCCGGAAGATATTTATTAAAGTATTTGAATATTGGTTCAATATTAAAATCTTTGACGATAAGGGTTGTATGCGGAGTACTTTTCTCTTTATACTTTGGCAGATAAATATCAGCTTTTATATATGATTTTTTATCATCGGCACTTATTGTTGTTTCACACCTGATGTTTTTTATATTGTTATTGTTTGAAAAGTAAAAGTTGTTGCCTGATACATTGTAGCCGTCCGCGTTCTGCTTTTGAGCAAATTTTAAAGCATATTTATCAACTATTATGGAATTGGAAGCAAGTGTAATGCTTTTCAGGTACTTAATAGACTTTTGATCTTTAAGTATTTTTTCATCAAGATAAACATCTGCAACACAGTTTTTGATATTTATTGCTTTGATATGAATTTTGCCGGTAATGAGCGGGAATAATGATATTTTGAGCTTTGGGGAGACAGCCTTGACTATAGGCGTTTGTAAGGGGTTTTTTATTTCAATATTATCAGCGGTAATGTAAAGATAGGGCAAAAAACCGGTTTTGATATTTAAGTTTGTTTCGCAAATTGTATATCCAAAACGGTTTTTAACTGCGGATAAAATATGCGGTTTTAGTACACCTGCAAGATATGGAACCCCCGCAAGCCATAAAGAATAAAACACAACTACAATAACAGATATGATAATATACTTTTTCATTTTGTTATCATAATTATATTACAAAAATTACCTTTAATTAACGGGCGAATCGTTTAAGTTTCTTAGACATACATTTATATTCTGAAGCACAATCATTATCAATGATTTGACTAAACTTGCCGCCCTGTTTTCCTATAACGACCATTGGCAGTTGTCTTATGACAATGTAACCGTTAAATAAATCTGCTGCATCCCTACTATTAAGATTAACTCTTACAAAATTGTAGTTTCTATAAGCAGGCTGTAATTTCTTCATATTATCATAGATACTGTCGTATGAGTTCCAGCTTGTGTAAATTAATAAGGCAAATGGTTTATCCGATGCAAGCGCGCTGCTTAATGTTGCGGCTTTTACACCTGTAAATACTCCTCCGAAAAGAAGCGTGACTAATAAACAAATTGTAAAAATCTTTCTCTTCATAACTGAATTTTATCAATTTATTTAAATAGTGTCAAGGATGGAGGTGTTATATTTTGTTATGCTTAATCCTTGAGTAGTCTGTTTTTATGGGAAAATTTATGTTTGTATGTTTTAGAATTATAGTTTATAATAAACTTATGATGGCGGTATTTAAAAGATTATTAATTTTAATACTATGCGTTACAGTATTTGGCAGCCTTCAGGTAATGGCAGCCCAAAAACCGGTAGAAATAGAATGTGAAGTGAAAGACGGCAGTCTTATTGTTGCGGATGTTTATTACCCGAACGTGAAAAAATCAAAATATGCAACAATTGTTCTTCTTCATTCTCTTGGATATAGTTCTGCAAGGTGGGGCGATTTTGCTTCTTCTATAGCGGATGCAGGTTATCTCGTTGTTGCAATTGACTTGCGCGGGCACGGAAGGAGCGTTTATAATTCAAGGTTTGTACGCCAGTCATGGTCTAATTTTAAACGTTCAGTATTCCAGAAATATCCGGATGATGTGCTGGAAGTCTTGAAACTGGTTAAAGAGGAGCACCCTGCTGCTTCATTTGAAGATTGGGGGATTGTCGGTGCGGATGTGGGCGCAAATACTGCTGTTCTTGTCGCAGAAAAGTCTAAGCGTAAACCTAAAACGCTTGTTTTAATATCTCCCCACGAATCTCATAAAGGATTATTTATTCCTATTGCCATTGTTAATATAGGTAAAATTCCAATATTAACCATATCAAGTGAAAATGACAAAACTTGCGTAAAATCACAAAATAACCTTAAAAAATACGCACAGTCCGATTTTGTAATAGCGAATTTCAAAACTAATATAACAGGTATGCTTATTATCGGGGCTAATCCTACCGTCCCGTCACTTATTATAAACTGGCTGGAAGGACACGTTGCACAATATAAATAGGGCTTTAAATTTTTATAAGAAATGCTATAATAATAGTATAAATTAGTGAGTAAAAAACAAGGAAGGATAATATTATGAGTTCAGGAATGTCTGTTTCAGCAACAAGTATGGATTTACAATTTATTCAATCTGCTGTATCAACGGCCTCTGCTGCAACAAATAGCGCAGCGAATACAGCAGAAACTTCAGAAGCGCAACAAGCTGTTTATGCTACGGAAGGTGATGCACAGTATGATGAGGCTATGGATGAAAATAGCGACGGTACAATAACTTACGAAGAATATTTGTCTTATGTACAGGAAAATCTCGAAAGTGCTGCATTTGCTGAAAGCGGAATATCTCCGTCATCAACATCGGTAACCGCACAAACCGATTCTGACGGTAACGTACAGCCGGTTAATGCTGGTAAGGCACTTTCTGC
>CALUTH010000085.1 GCA_944323635.1 Candidatus Gastranaerophilales bacterium | reverse complement strand
GTTATGTACGTTGCGGTCGATAACTTCCAGAGATGCTGCGCGTGGGCACCTGTAACGGTTTCAAAAAATACATAACAGCAGTATAAAAACTTCTCCTGAAATAATCGGTCGTCAGGTTTATATACATGACGACCGCCGGGGGAGGTGTGTTTAAACAACAGAAAATTAACACAGGAGATTTATGGTTAAATACAATTTATTGGAAAAACAAAAAGAATTTATAGAAATTCCCCATAATGAAAGTCTGGATGTAGCAATATATCAGGGCGGGTATGGCAGCGGCAAAACCTGGTGCGGTGCTCTTTTGGGAATTCTTCTTGCTAGAAAATACCCGGGCTCAAAGGGGCTTGTGGGAGCCAAGGAGTATGAATTGCTCAGAAAAACAACACTTGCTGCATACTTTGAACACCTTGATGCCCTGGGGTATGTTCCGGATGTGCATTATACATATAATAAGTCTGATAAGGTAATAAAATTTAAGAACGGTTCGGAAATTCTGTTCAGCGGTCTGGAGAATCCGGAAAAAATTAAATCTTTGAACCTTCACTGGGCAGAAATAGAAGAGGCATCGCAAATAACGGATAGCGCCTTTAAACAGCTTTTAGGACGTTTGAGAAATACCTACAGGCAAAAAGACTGGATAGATTTCCGGTACAGATTGTTTGGTCATACAAACCCGCAGCCTGATAAGGGATGGATATACGAACGATTTGTGGAAAAAACGCATTCAAACTACAGGCTGATTATGGCGCCGACTACGAATAATATTTATCTTCCTGAACATTTTATTCAGTCGATGGAGGAAAGTTTTGATAAGGAATATTACCGTATCAATGTTCTGGGCGAATTTGGTAATTATTCAAGCGGTCTGGTGGTAAAGAATTTCGGCAAAAGGAATATAAAAAGCTTAAAATATAACCCCGAATTACCGTTACACTTAACCTGCGATTTTAACGTGGATCCTATGTGCTGGTGTCTTGCTCATAAAGATGAGAATAATGTTTACTTTTTCGATGAACTTGTACTGGAGAAAACAACTACAAAACAGTGTATCGAAGAGTTTACCAGACGTTACCCCGAACATCAAAGCGAAATAATTGTTAATGGCGACGCATCGGGTGATAATCGTTCGACCCAGAGCGAGTATACAAACTACGCAATAATAAAAAATGTACTCACAAACTACGGATACACAAATGTAAAATTCAGACTGAGAGACTACAATCCGCCGATATTAAACCGGATATCCGCCTTTAACGCGCGGGTATGCAACGCCAGAGACGAACCGCATTTGTTTGTGGATAAGCGGTGTAAATGGCTGCTGTATAACATATATAACCTGAAATACAAAGAAGGCAGCAGAATAGTAGATGTGCCGACAATAACACGTATAAAAACGGAAAGAAAACTAAAGTATCTGGAACATCCTTTTGATGCGGCAAGCTACCTTGTGGAGTATTACTGGAGAATAAAAAGTGATTAGAAAAGTATTAAAAATGAAAGGAAAAAACGATGACAAACAATTTATCAAATTATATAAACGAAGTATTAAACGATAATAGAATATTTAGTCATGAAGATGTACTTGCGATGGATAATGAAGAAGGCAAATATTATCAGAAGGCGCTGGACTACCAGTACGGAAAAATAGGATTTCCAATGAATGCGGAACTTGCAAACTCGAGTGATGTCGTCTTTGTTCACGAATATACAAGACAGGACGGAACGGTAGTAAGAGCACATTACCGTTCAAAAGCGGGACACGGGAACCCGAATAAATCTGTAATGCAGTCACCCAAAGAATACAAGTCAGCATTGGAGAAAGAAATAAACGACTTTATGGACAGAGATGTACAGGAGCGTTACGGGACAGGGGTAAATAACACGAATAATAATGCAAACAATTTACAGGAATTAATAGATATACTTCCTGAAACAGAGTATGAAGAAACACCGGAAACAGAATATACGCCGTTATACCCGTCAAACGGAACATTAACGGGTCAGATAGAAATGTCACAGGATATAAGTAATGAAATACCTGCAGTGAATGTACAATCGTATTCAAAACCGTCAACGCAACCAAAACCAATTGCAAAACCCTATACCGGCAGGGAGATGTATATAAGTAGTGTGCCGATGCCGCAATATGTATACATAAAGTCACTTGCCCCGACAATACAAAAACAAGAAACACTGGATTTGGTTAATGAAATAAAACAGGTAGTAGGTAAGGCTGGGGATAGTATTTCACATATGGTTGATAAAGCAGGGGCAGAGTTGGTGTATCAGGCTGTATCATCTGAGCCGGGGTATCGATTCCAAAAAATGGCAAGTCAGAGTGTAAAAGGTTCAAAATTGGTTGAAAATCACTATTCGCCAAACGCGACAAAATATTATCGTATATCAGCGACACATGGTAAGTCTGTACTTGATGGAACAGATAGTGATAATTTGGTATTTTCTGTTGGGAGAGTGGCAGATGTTGACTTAAAAAATCATATACTGGATACAATGCAAGAACATGGTGTAAATCGTAAAACGATGGTAGTCCAACCCAAAGAAGGTTCCCGCTTGATGAATGATGTGAAATTTTCTCGGACGGTAGTCAAAGCACTAAAAAATAATCTGAATAAGAAAATAATAGATCTTGATTTTACAGGAGAAAGTGATTTATACAGGACATTAGGTCATGCCCATATCTATAAACCGTATAGGGATAGAAACGGTAATGTAGTAGTTACTATAGTAGATTATTATGACTTTGCAGATACTGATGAAAGGACATTTAATGGTGCACTTGTAAAGAATGCGCATCGTCAACAAGAAGAGCGTGAATTAAGTAACTATGTGTTGTTGTTAGAACTGAAATATACACCCGAAGAATGGGCAATGATAAGATAAACTAGTAAATATATTAAAACAGTTGCAAAAGTTGATAGTATATGTTAATATACTATCAACCGGAGCAATTGTATGCTTAATATCTTAAAAAAAGTACCAATAATAGAAATAGTTATTATATTATTGTTGAATATTATTATATTTTGCATGGGGACTGCAAAACTTTTAGGAATACTTTTAATCACAGAAGGAGGTGTTTCTTATAATGAAATGCTTTTGCTCCATCGACGAGTTATTTGTGATTTTTTTGTAGTTGGATGTTACATAATAGTATATTTAAATATTTTTAATTTATCAGCAAATCGTTTATTTATAAAAAAGGTCTATAATTTAAAAAATTGCAAGAAAAAATTAAATTTATTATTCATAATATTACTGTTTTTGTCACCTTCTTTTTGGTTCGGTTTGCTATCTCGTTCAATTTTAGCGGCTATTCCCGGTTGTTACTTATCGTTGGCATTCCCTTTATGGCTCTTGTACAAATACATTGTTTTAAAAGAGAAATTCTCTAAACGGATTAGTCAATGGGTAAATATTATAGCTAAAATAGTTGTGATTTTATTAACATTAGGATTCGTGGGTGATATATTTGTCGTATTTCCTGATGTGAAAATTGCATTTACCGATTTAGGTATTTTGAATATAGGTATTATATTTCTAACGGCTCCAATGTTGGTATCAAAAGAATTATGTTTTGTAATTGATTGGATAAAATATAGAATATTGTATGTTCTTATTGCTGCTGTGTTATTATGTTATTTAGTAGTGTTTTATATTAAAAATGATTGGATAACTTTTTACTTTATTTACCTGTTTGTTTTATTCTGTATGACTATAATTTTTTCAACTCCAATATTAAAATTAAAAGCAAAAAATATGGAACTGCGCAGAGAGATAGAAAATGAGTTTGAAAATAAAAACAATGATTAATTGATGCACTGGTATAATAGAAATAAACGACATTGCTTATAAATAAGTAAATATATTAAAACAATTGCAAAAGTTGGTAGTATATGTTAATATACTATCTATAGGAGCAATTTTAATGTTAAGCAATTTAAAAAAAATACCGGTTATGGAAATGGCTAGTATAGTGTTACTTTATTTTATAATGCTATTTTATAATGTTATTTTTGCTATTATGCTTGGAAGTATTCTATTTGATGATTCTTCTCCAGATATAATAATTGGATTTGATATTATTGTTTGTTTACCTATTGTAATACAAACTATAATTAGTATATGCATATATTTGATATTGTATAAAATGTCATTAAACAAATTTTTTCTACACATAATTTATGGTTTGAAATTTTGTACAATAGTACGTTGGTTGTTATATTTCTTGTTGATATTTTTTTCTCCTGTGTTTTTAGTTAGTGTATTTTCTTTTATTTTTCCGGTAATATTGCTTGGAATATGTTATTCTTTAGCCTTTCCATTAATGCTTTTGTACGCATATTGGGGGCTGGAAAACCGATTATCACATAGAATGAAAAAGATATATAAAAGAACAAATGTATTATTATCAATGATATTACCGTTTATTATAGCAGGTTTTGTATATTGTTTTGATAATCAACCTTCTTACGGAGGTACGCAAGTATTAGAGCTTACCTTGTACACAGTGACTATATTGACCAGCACATTATTACTATTGACAGAAGAGAATAAAAGATTATTAGATAAAATAAAAAAATATAAATGGCATGCAGTTTTATTATGGGCATTAATAATATATGCGGTAATCTGGGGTTTAAAAAATGATTGGTGCACATATTACGTATTGTTTACATCATTCGTATTGTTGTTAATGATACTCTTTGAAAGCCCGATTCTTAAACTAAAAGCAAAAAATTTGGAATTACGTAGAGAGATAGAGCAGAAGTATAAAAATACATAAGTGCTTAAGCGTAACGGAATAAAACGCACCATCTTTTAAAGATAACTGGAATATCGCCCCACACCCGTCGGTTCTTATAGAAATTGGCATCCTGTGCGGCTATTGAGGGTAATTGACTCTTCTTAGATAAGAAATCTTTTAATTAAATCCCCTGATATTGACTAATTCGTAAATATCATTAAGAGATTAATACTACATTAAATAGATGATTTTATAAAAAAATGTTAAACCCTGAAAAAAATCATCCGACTTAATAAAAAAAGAGGTGTAACTATGAAAATAAACGGCGGCGTCAGATTTTGCGAACCCGGTATACGGGCATCAATCAGAGCAATGCATTTGCAAAGCAGTATTTTGCAGATAACGACGGAGAATGTAAACGGTTTTGATAAGGTAGGATACCAGCGCAGAGAGCCTGTAGTGTCTTCATTTACGGAGTTTTTAGGCGTGCACGGGCTATCAACTACTATTGACGATCAGCCGGGGCGTATTATTTCATCCGGCAACCCTCTTGATATAGCAATTGCAAACCGCGGCTACTTTCAAATCCAAACACCTGACGGTGTTGTAATAACCCGTGACGGGCGGTTTAAGTATGATAAAGACGGAAATTTACTGAACCTTGAAGATAATCCGGTTTTGTCGGACAGCGGCGTTCCTATACAGTTACCGCTTGTTCCGCGCTCTCCGGACGAAATTGTGGTTAATACCAGAGGAAAAATCAGCGTATTTAATCCCCAAACCCGTGAAATGGAAGAATGCGGGGTAATCGGGGTTGTAGATTCTAACGGAATGGCTGTTATTGACCCCGATATTAAACAGGGGTATAACGAATATTCAAATGTCTCGCTTCAAAATGAATTCTTACAGGTAAAACCTGTTGTAAGAAATTTTGAGGCAAACAGACAGATATTTATTATGCAAAGCAACAATTTGCAAAGTGTTATAAGCAAACTTGGTTCGGTATCATAAGGAGTAAATTATGTATAGTTTACAGGCAATAATAAGGAAAAATATAAATTGTGCGACATATCAGTTTGAACGTCTCGGACAGGTCGCAAATAATGTTTCCAACTATCAAACAAATGCGTATAAGGTGACAAAGTTTGAACAAATGCTCAGGGAAGACGGGTATTTAACCGGTGTATTAAGAACCGATGCGCGTCAGGGCGATTTACTTGTTACGAATAACCCGTATGATATGGCAATAAACGGAAACGGGTATTTCCCCGTTATATCACCTGAGGGAGAAATCCAGTATACACGCGACGGCGCTTTTACACGCGGCGAGGGCGGGTATTTAATGACCGGCGACGGATGGCTTGTCGGCGACGGTATTCAAATCCCGTCGAATAGTTATAAATTTACGGTTTCACCTAACGGTGATGTTTATAATTATGATTATGCCGGCTCTGAACCTGTGTTAATAGGGCATATTCCGATTGTAGAGTTTGATTCGCCGGAAAGCCTTGAGCAGGGGCATAATAATAAAATGGTGCCCACAGAAGAGTCGGGGCCGCCAAGGTTGATAGGCGAACATAATTATATAGTTCAGCACCAGATAGAAACTTCTAATACAAATGTGTTTGATGAAGTTAATGAGATGCTGAGACTGAATGCTTCTATGATTGCAAGTTTGAACCTTATGAAAGTCGCAGATGATATGTATAACAAGGCAATCAATATAAGAGAATAGGTGAAATATTTACTTCCATAAAAACATAAGTAAAATATAAGGGGCAGCGCCCCGCACAAAAGATAACATACAGGGAAAAATTTTTCCCGCTCCGGTCTTAAAAAAAGAAAGGATAAACGATGACATTTACGGCACTCGACTCATTTGGAAAAGTTAATTTGATGATGGATCTGGTTGCACAGCGCCAGAGAGCATTGACTTCCAATGTCGCGAATATGGATACTCCGGGGTACGTAAGACGTGATATTGATTTTGGTATGTATTTAGGGACAATGAACAGCCCTCTTGAGACAAAACTTTCCACAAAACTTGGACCGTCCGGCATGATTGAGGACAGGCGTGAAGAGGAAATTGATATTACGCAGGAATTGGCGGAAGTCCAGAAAAACATGATTTACTATACAATGACTACGAAAAGAATGACAAATCTTATAACAGAGATGAGAACAGTACTTAATGTAGGCGGAGGCTAGAGCTTATGAGTATAATGGAATCCATTAATATCGGGAAGAATGCACTTAAGGCGCACGGCTTAAGGCTCGATATTCACGCAAAAAACATTGCAAACATTGATACGCCTAACTATGTAAGACGTATACCCGTATTGAACGCAAGTGAAGACATTTCGTTTCACGGTTTGTTAAATGTAATGAAAAACGATGTTTTCGGAATAGGCACGCTGCCTTATTTACAGGGTGGTGTTGTAATGAACGGCTGTGTTGAAGATCCGACTCCGGGCGATAGAATTTATGCCCCCGGTCACCCTGATGCGGATGCAAATGGTTATATTCGTTCATCGAACGTAAATGCTATGGTTGATATGGCGGATGCTATTCTTGCACAAAGAGCGTATGAGGCAAACGTTGCGCTTGTAACTATTTCCAAATCAATGGCGCAGACGGCTTTAAATATTGGCAGCTAAGGTTAGTTTTGACGCGGGCGGGCTTGTAGCACAAGCCCGCCCGCTTTTTTGTAAAGATTTTGTAATCTTGGTTCTTTAAAAGTAAATTTTTACACAAATAAAAACTTTATTATAATAAGAAATTTTTAAGATTAGGAGAGAAAATGAGCGGCGGTGATTATGTAACCTATGGCGGTATAACTTTTAATACCGGTGATGTTAAGAATTTTGAACGAATAAAGATCAGAGAGTATAACCACAAAGAAGATATTTATGTTGTAACTCTTAATAATGGTACTAAAATATCCTCTAATAATACGGCGGCACCTGCGAATGCTGCAAGTAAAGCATCCGTGTTTTTAAATGATGATAAGTCTGTTACTCTTAATAATTTGCTTTTTGTTAATGTAAAAGGCGTGGATGGACAGCAGGATGTATTTAGGGTTTACGGTAAAGAGACAATGAGAAACACTTTTAATCTGGGCAATGTTAATAATCTTGAAGATAATGATAAAATAATTGTCGGAGAAGAAATCCCGTCGGATTGGTTTTCTAAGTTAAACAGAGTCAAGCTTAAATCCGGCGATGTTGTGGATTTTGAAGCTAATGTAAATGATTTATATATATCTGAAAATATTGATAAATAAAGACCCTGACGGCTATATTCTGCCGGCAGGGCTAAGAGAGGTAGTTTTATTTAATCAAATCTTTAACCCGCTGCGGGATGTTTTTGGAACTTTCCATTGTTGGGAAAGTAATGGAGTTTTCATATTTGCCAAAAAATTCTTTGTAGGGAACATTATTTGATGCAATAGTTGTGTAGCCGTTCTGGGTGATCGGGACATACTCCCCATTAGGTGTCATGTATGCGACAAAGTCTGTGCACCCGGGGTATTTTATGCTAGCAGATTGTTTATTTGGGTCCGTTATTAATAAATTCCCATTAATGATTATATACATGGTTAATGCTGGATCCCTATTGTCAAAATCTTCAGGGTCAACAAGCCAGTATTTGGGGTGCGGACTGTCGGTGCTGAACTCTCCCAGCCCTTTGCCGGCTACTTTAGTGACTTTTAAATCTTGAGAGATTGTTATTTGTTGTCCGTTAACTACAGTATCAACAATAATTTGTACTTTAGCACTTTTATCAAGATGATACCAGTAACTGAAATCGCATTTAAAGCAGTAATCTTTGCCGTCGCGGGTACTGAATAACGAAAAATAACCTATATATGTATTATCACTTTCCATCCCGGGCAATGTTGTACTGCTTCCGCCTACCCCGCCGCTTTCTCCGTCATCGGTATTAATACCTCCGGTATTATTATCAGGAATGATTGGGTCGGGCTCCGGTTCGGGTTCAGGTTCAGGCTGAGGAGCAGGAATCGGTTCGGGCTCCGGTTCAGGGTCTGGCTCTTTGGGAGGGGTTGGTGTTGGATCTGGCTCCGGTAATGAATAACAGTAGTTGCCTATTTTAATTTCGTTTGGGGCACAGATTACAGGTTTATCCTCTTTGTCGGGTTTAGTTGTCGGAGGAGGATTAATATCGCCATTATTGTTATTATCAGAGTTATTACCCGGTGTTGAGTTCCCATTATCAGGTATTAAAGGTGTGTCAATAGCATTCGACGACGGTATCATATTACCGTTGGCATCAAGTTTGTATTTGTATATATCGTATCCTTCTTTGTTTGGAGAAATATCACCATT
>CALUTH010000084.1 GCA_944323635.1 Candidatus Gastranaerophilales bacterium | reverse complement strand
TCCCAAATACAGTCTCTAAACTCAACCCGAGACACATTAACTCACTTCGTTCAAACAAAATGTGTCTTGTTGCTGTTTCGTTAAGAGACTGTAATAAGCGTAAAAGTTGTCAATTGATAAAATATTCAGACTTCCTCAATCAGTTATTAAAATAGCCGTAAAGGGGATAGTCAAACTCCTGCTTTAAATAAATAATACTCTTGAGTAGGAGGCAAACCATAATGACAGATATGATAAAAAAAATTAAAAACATAATAGACAAAAGCAACACCGATAAAATTGTAATTTTTACAAACAGACTGAAAATAGTCGGACACATCTATAAATGCGACGAATGCAACAATGACTATTTTCTGAACCTTACAAATGCAATAGTAATTTATTTAAACGACCTTTACCCCTGTGAAGACAGCGGAGACTGCGAAGAATACCCGAGTCAAAACTTCGACTGGCTGCACGTTAATATTGATAAAATCCTTGCCTTCAGTCTGGTCAAATAAGCGTGTGGAGGGGGTAAATAAAAATAAAAAACAGGGGAAGGGGAGCAACAGCGCCCATCACCTTAAAAAGGAATTTACCCCTTTCCCCCGTATTACAAATATCTTCTTATACATAAGCCCCAAACAGCAGAATACATATATTAACTTTTGTAACAAAACCTCTGTCAAAAAATTAAAAACAAACAATTTTTATCCGTTTGATGTTTTATTATATATAGGTAGTGTATAGGAGTTTAATATGTCTGTCGGTATCAGCTATAATATACAATCTCCGACATTCAGGGGTACAGATAAAAAACAAAAGGCGCAAGAAAATCAAAGTGCGCAATTAAAAGCTATTGATTTAGATAAAATCCCTGGAGTAGATACAGTAAATGAAACAATTACCGACATGGCTAATGAGGGCAAAGTTCAAAGCAGAAAAGCCATAAACATACTTATGACACTGGGGCTTGCTGTAGCAGCGTTCTTTACCGGTAAAAGAATCACCAAATCTGTTATGGATTCAATAAGAAACCATACAATTTATCTTGACGGTATTGCAGACGGACTTAGAAAGGGATTCCGTTTCTGCACAAAACCGCTCGAAAACCTAAACCCCGAAACAGGGAACGCTTTTGTTAAAGGAACAAAAAAATTTCTTATAAGTATCCCGCAAAGAATAAAAAAATACGCCAGAATGGGGGTACACAAAGATATAGAACGTGAACGCTACGCAAAAACAGTAAAAACAAAAGTTGATGATCTTACGGCAGAAGACTTAAAACGATTTGATGAAAAATTTATCAATACAATTGCTAAGAACGGCATTTCTAAAGTCATTTCATCAGCCGTAGGATTACTGGTCGGCGCTCAAACATTTATAGAAATTGCCGTTGATAAGAACAAGAACGGTATTCCTGATTTATTTGAACAAAAGTCTTATAAAGAAATTATAGAAATCCCGCAGCCAAAAATTGACGAGAAAGTCATAAAAACGATGCAGGAATTAAACAAAAATGATGAGGATGACGACAAGTCCAATAAAAACAACAACAAAGATTAAGCCTCTAAAACTGGACTAAACTCACATTATTGTTATAATTAAAATATGGAAAATATTAATGTTTCACGGATAATAGCAGGCTTGCAAGGGCAGAATTTATACACGGGAATACGCACGGCAGGCGCGGATGTAACAGGCTCCAATACCGGTTTTTCGGCAGCTGCACAAACCGGCGCCCAGAACTTAATCCGCGAAATGCAAATCCAAACAATAACCCAGCAGCAGCTAAAAATGAATTATATTGCAGGTCAGGAACGCTCCGCATACATAAAAATGCTGCTTAACCTTCCACAATCACTGGCAGAGCTTATGCTCCGACTCCAGCAAAGCCGGCTTGAAAGAAGCAACCTTATAAATAACTTACGGTTTATGCAAATATTTGATGATGCAGAAAATGTTAAACAGCTCATGCAGCAAACAAATCAGGCGGGCAAACAGGCAGCACTTGCACAACAGGCGCAGCAGCAGCTTGACTTGATTTTCAGCGGAATGATACGGATGAGCGATGTTGCGTCCATAATCCGTGCAAACTCACGGGCCGCAATGACACAATTAATCGCAGTTATGACAAACGCCTCCAAGCAGGGTATTGATAACAGCCAGATTTTAGAAACAATGAACCTTTTAAACTCTTGTGTTGCAATGGTTGACGACAACAACCCGCAATCCACGCTTAAAAGTCTTATGCTCCTTTACCTTCCATGGCTGCCGCTCCCGCAGGGTGTCGGTTTTGAGTTGGAAGTGGGCGCCCCGCCCGAGAACAGCGACAGCTCCGATTCCGTTATTACAGTACTTATCCAGACAAAAAACTACGGGAATGTAAAAGGTTCCCTCACCCTTACAACCAAAAACTCGGTTGATGTTTTAATCCTGTGCTCTGAAGAGTTCCCCAAAGAACTTCTGCATAAACGACTGATGGATGAGATGAAAAATAATTCCGTACAAACAAATATTGATATAGAAGTACTTATTACAAAACAGGACGATAAGGACGAACATCAGGCAAAAGTAAACCTCTCCGCCACAAACGAAATGAATCCGTACTTACTTTTAATGGCGCACTCCTTTATCAGAAACACAATAATTATTGATAACAGCTGTACCGTAGACTCAAAACCCGCAGCCTAAATATCCACAACATTCACACCGTCTCCCGCTAGTGAAAGAATATAGTCTTTATGGCAGGTAAAAAACAGTACCTGATTGGTTTTGGCAAACTCTTTCAGTGCCATAAGCACCTGAGACAGTCTCTCTTTGTCAAAATTGACAAACGCGTCATCAATAATCAGCGGCAGGTGATATTTATTCCCGTCATTACCGTAATTAAGCGCATACCCGAGCCTGAATGCAAGATACAACTGCTCTTTTGTCCCGCGGCTAAGTTCATTTTCTTCTTTAGTTTCGCCATCAATTGAAGTTATGGTTCTATTTGCAAAGTTTGCACTTATATATTTCCCGTCGGTAATTTTTTTTAAAAGCTTTTCCGCGCTCATCAGATTAGGTTCAATTGAACGCTGCTGTTTTTCTGCGTATTCAATAATATTCAGCGCAAGTTTCTTTGCGTACAAATCATTTATTATATCCCTGAGCCGGTTTTGTAAAAGATTTCTTTCATTTCTTAAACCCACCAGCCCTTCAAATTCTTCAAGGTCTCTCTTTTCATGTATAAGCCGCGCTTTTTCGTTGATAAGGTCATCATGCGCTTCTTTCAATTCTTCAAGCGTTTTATCAGAAGATTTATCATCTTCAGGAACGGATTGAAGTTTTTGATTTATTTCACTTATCCGCAAATTATTATCCTCAATCCTGTTTTTCAATCTGTCATTTGCTTCAATCACATTTTGGATTTCATTAACCTTTTCCCGCAAAGAAAGAGGATTTACTGCGCTATCAAGCCCTGCAGAAGTTAAAAACGCGGAAAAATCCGCCAGATATTTATCACACTCACCTTTTAGCACTTCTATACGCGCACTGTCCGTTTCTAAACGAGTCAGAAGTTCTCTTAAAGAACGGGTTTCTTCAAGAAAATCTATAAAACCTTTTGGCGGCAATTGTTTACCGTTAACAACGGTAATGGCATTCAGTGCAAAAACTGTCTCTTCAATACTTTGGGAAAGTATTTGTACTTTCTCTTCAATCTCTTCAAGATCTTTACAGGAAGTGGAGAGGGTAATGCTTTTATTATCAATATCAGCCGTGAGTTTTTTATACTCATTTAATTTACCTTCACACTCATAAACTATCTGATTGAGGGATGATACTGTATGCAAAAACTCTGTACGCTTTAAAAACGGCATAATCTTATTCTTTACATAGTCATAAATCTCAGATGATTTGCCGCCGCTCTCTTTGTTAAAGAATACGGGAACAGTAAAAGCCGTAATAACAAGCCCCGCAAGGATAACAAGAAGCCCAGATTTTACGTAAGTGATGGCAAGGAAACCTCCCAAAATAACAAGTAAAACCGCCGCAAATATATTTCCTGCCGCTAAATACAAATCCTTCTTATTACGTCCGCCTGTCTCTGATATATCCGCAAGACTGCTTATTGATGCTTTTAATTCATTGAGTGCGCTCTCATACTCCTCAACATCCTTTATTTGCAGTTTTTCAGCCTTTGATTTCAGAGTATTAATTTCTTCATCAATACTTTTATTATTTTTGATTAAATCCTGTTTTTTGTCTTGAAGATTTGTAAGGTTATTTTGCATCCTGTCTATATCAGAAATACCGTCCCTGACTTTTTCTTCAATCTCTCTTGAGACATCAATACCTGCCGCCTGTTCGGACGAAAGTTCTATATTGTACCGTAATTTTATTCCGCCAAGCGCCTCATCAATTTCCTGCGACATTTTTGATGCCGCAAGACGGTTGATTTCATCAAAGTAACCCGTTATCAATTCAGTCTTTTTACTTAATTCATAGAAATTTTGTTTATTCTCAAACAATTTGGGGTTAAAAGTCTTATTTATACTCTCTGTTTCTTCGCAGAGCTTAGCGTACTCTTCCCTGAAATTAACAGAGGCAAGAAACTGCTCCTTATTCTTAATCAGTTTATCAGTATTTTCTATATCTTTTTCAATCGTATTAATCCCTGATGTAACTCTTGAATACTCTTCCTCTTTCCCCGAAAGTTCTCTAATACGGGTATCAATATCCAAAATAGCTTTCACTATATCCGTTAAAGTTTTTTTCTGCTTAAAAGACGGTGTCAAATAAATGTTTAAATCATTTTCAAGTTTTGACTTGTACGCTGCAAGCGCCGGCGCATTGTGATCCTGTATAAGACTGAATAATTCAGAATCTATATTTTTAATATCATCAAGATTAATAGTAAACGCTCTCTGATAAAAATTCCGGTCAAATCCGTCAAGGACATCTTCAATTGTTTTATCCTCAGGAGCAAGAAGTTTTAATTTCGCAGCCTTATTCCTTTTAGTACCGTCAATTTTTACCTGATACGCTGTGCCTGATTTAGTTAATTCTATATCGCCTACGTAATCTCTTGGGGCAAACAATGCTTCTTTTAAAAATTCCATCATTGTACGTTTGCCGGCTTCATTCAGCCCGCATACAATATTAAACCCGTCGGAAAACTCTTTGAGCGGAAGAGTCTGGTTATTTACCGAATTAATTTTTACGGAATTTATCACAAGTTTATTCATCGTCAGGTTCTTCCCCTCCGTAAATCTCTTTGCAAATATTTTGTACAATTTCTGCCGCTTCCGGCGCGGGTACATTTCTGTCAAATTCCGGCACAAGTTTCAATATATCAGAAAGATCTCTGTCGGTCTGCTCTGCAATCATTTGAATATCGTTATCCGCAGCAGAAAGGATTTGCGCTAATACCCCGCCCGATGATTTTATCAAATCAACATCCATATCAATAACAGAATTGTTTTCCACACCGGATATAATAACTCCTGCGTTTGAAAGTTCGGTTTTAAGAATATTGTTCTCCGGCTTTTTATACCCGCAAACGCCTTCAAGGGTGAGATTTATGATGACAAGTTTAACGCCGCGCGAAAGTTCACCGATTTGCAACTGAATTTTCTCTATCGTCTCAATTTCAGTCTCATCGCCGGTTACGGATACAGTTAAATTATAATAACGGACTTTATCACATTTAACAAATTCATTTGATACAATGCTGTTGTTATCCACATTCACATAACAAAAACCGTGTTCGCCGGTATCTTTGCGCGAGCGCGCCTGAATAGTCCCGGGATAAACGATTTTTTCACCCAAATCAGGTTTATGAATATGCCCGAGGGCATAGTAATCGTACCCTAAGTCTAAAAGTTCTTTTTCAGAACACGGCGCATAAACGTTTTTATCGCCGCCTGACCTGTCACAATGGATAAGTCCGATATTAAACAGGTCTTTGCTTTTTGCCTTTTCAAGGACTCTACAGGGTGACGCAGGATATTCTGTCGTTTTGAACCCGAAAGGGTAAATTACAGCAGCCTCCTCACCTGCTCTGTTTTTTATTACAAGAGTCTTTGAAGGTATATTTACACCAAAGATTTTTACATACTCAGATGTTTTAAACCCGAGTTCTTTTGTATAGGAATTTTCAGGGTCATGGTTGCCCGGAACAATATATACACCTATTTCATTTGTTTCAAGACGTTTTAAAAAATTATAGAGAACAAGTCTCGAGTGTAAATCATGTTCGCAGTCATCAAAAGTATCACCGGCTATTAGAACAAAATCGACTTCTTTATCTATGGCAAAATCGCACAATTCGCCAAGCGCCTCTTCATGCGCCGTATTAATAATATTTTTCTGTTCCGGCGAAAGTTCATAATCAATATCCGCGAACGCTCTGCCAAGATGTATATCCGCCGTATGTATAAATGAAAATTTCACAAAATCCCTCTTTTACAAGTCCAATTATATCATTGAAGACAGTGACGGCGCAATCTGAATAAATTTACGCACCAAATCTTCATCCCACTGAATCCCCGCGCCGCTCATCAGGATTTCACACGCCTTATCAAGCGGCATACCTTTTCTGTACGGTCTGTCGCTTACAAGCGCATGGAAAGTATCTGCAATAGCAACTATACGTGCAGCAAGCGGGATTTCATCCCCTTTAAGCCCGTCAGGATAGCCTTTACCATCAATACGTTCATGGTGATATTTTACAATAGGTATCAACTCCCGCAAAACAGGGTTTGGTCTTAATACCTTTTCTGCGCCGATAACAGGGTGCTGCTTCATAATCTTCCACTCATCATCAGAGAGGTTTGACGTTTTTCTCAAAACATTCTCGGGGATACCTATTTTACCCACATCGTGAAGAAGTGCGCCGAGAGAAATTTGTTCAATTTCA
This sequence comes from Candidatus Gastranaerophilales bacterium, assembly GCA_944323635.1. Classification (GTDB taxonomy): domain Bacteria; phylum Cyanobacteriota; class Vampirovibrionia; order Gastranaerophilales; family Gastranaerophilaceae; genus CALUTH01. Next base: position 2,484 of record CALUTH010000084.1, on the reverse strand, counting down.
GACTCAGGCAGGTTAATAGCACGTGCTAACGCCTCAGAATACCGTGAAACGGATGTTGAATGACCTTTTGTATACGGGTCTTTCGCATCAATTGCCCCCGCAAGCGATGTTGCGATTTCCGCAAGGTGGTTTGAAGACTTAATCTGTTCATTATTAAACTTATCTATGATTTCTTCTTCAAAGTTTACACCAAGCTGTGCGTGGCGTTTTGTAATAACTTCGGCATAAGATTTGAGCGCCATATCATCCCAGAAGTTGAAATCCGAAGAACTGATAATCGCCGACATACCGTCTTTATAACCCTTTGCCTGCGAAATGTACATTGCCTGTTCCGCAAGAATAAGCAGCTTTTCTTTATCCTCAGAGCAGTCAGGATACGTTGCAATCCCGACAGAAACCTTAACAGGCCCGACATCATCAATAAAACAGCAGGAGAGAGAATACGTAATATATTCAGCAAGATACTTAGCCTGTGCTACGTCCGTATCCGGAAGGATTATAGCAATTTCATCCCCGCCGTAACGTCCTGCAATATCGTTTTCTCTGATATTCTGGCGCACTTTTTCGCCGACCAGTTTTATAACCTCATCACCTTTGGCGTGAGAAAGTTCGCGGTTAATCTTTGTTATGTTATTAATATCCATCATAACAATAGAAAGGTGTTTATTGTTCTTTTCAGCCTCCTCAAACTCCTTGGCAAGCCGTTCCTGAAAACCGCGGTGGTTATACAACTGTGTGAGCGCATCCGTTTTCTCCACTTCTGCAGATTTTTCAAGCAGCAGCCCGTTATGAATAACAAGCCCCGTATAATCGGCAATAAAATTATAAAGCGGAGCATTCTGCGTCAAGTTTGTACCTGAAATAATCATAACCCCGATAGTCCGACCGAGAGAAATCATAGGAAGAATAAGAGCCGGAGATTTATGAAAATAAGCAAACTTAAGAAACTCTGTATCATCAACAACAATTGTTTCCGAGGATAAAAAGCTTTTTGTTACCGGATTTTCTGTATCCGTTAAAAATATTTTTGACGAGTAAATATTGCCTAATTTATCAAGCAGCTTAAGATTGAGACAGTTTGATTTTTCATTATAAATACCTGTCGCAATGAACCTGCAGCCGACCTGCGGCGGGATAATTTTGTAAAGTGAATGGATAAGAATATTCGGATTATTTATACGGCTCAATGCATAAAACCCGTTCATAAAGCTTTCGTAATCAAGCCCTATGTTTTTTGCCTCAAGCCGCTTTATAAACAAACCCCACCGTGAGAAAAATCCGCCGCGCAAAAGATTTACTTTTGCTATAAGATCTTTTCCGTTCGGAGAAGATGTTTTCTTTTTATTGCTGTCCAGATTTTTCATAAAAATAATCTTATGCCCACACCTTTGCAACTATTTAAGATGTATAAATGTAAAAAATTGCTTAAATTTGAGAAAAAATTTACAATTATACACTTTATTTTAACATTTCTTTGCGTAGTTTCCTAGTATAAACAAATGATATTTAAATACTTCTTAACAATTTTTGAAAAAAGTCATTGACATTGAGGGTATAATCCTGATATTCTTTGAGTGTGGGGGAGGGAGAGATAAAAGACTTCCTTTCTAAAGAATACAGTGCAGCAGCCGGCGTATTCTTCCCCCGACAGACGCAGATAAAACTACAATCTGCAGAGAAATACAAATCGGGCGAGTGGCGAAATTGGTAGACGCACCAGACTTAGGATCTGGCGCAGAAATGTGTAAGAGTTCGAGTCTCTTCTCGCCCAAACTAAAAAGAACTTAGGCTTTCTGCTTTAAGTTCTTTTTTATTTTCAGACTAAGTATAAGAGACGAGAACTCTTACAGTGCGGAGCACTGTGAGAGTCCGAGCACGAGGGAGCAGAGTGCGGAGGGCAAAACGGGAGCTTTTGCCTGTAGACCCGTTCAACGCGAGTGAGCAAGACAGTCTCTTCTCGCTCACCATTTCTAAAAAGAGCTTTAAATGGCTTTTTAGCCTCTCCTAACTATTTAGCATTTTTATACCCCGTATCTCTTATTATTCAATCAATACAGCGATTTGAAACAAATATGGGCGGAATATATTTAGTTTTGAGGCAATTTTGTCGGTATCTATCCATTGTGCAGAGCGAGTCCTAGATAAGATGTAAAGTTTTCGTAACATTTCTTGGGGTTATTTTGAAAAATTTGGTAGTATTGTTTCATAGATTTTTGGATGTTGCAACAATTAAAAATCGGGATTACTTAATCTTAAGTGTACCATAGTATGAAAAAAATCGAAGCAATGTATACCAGACAAGTTAAGATGAATAATCCTGCCCCGAATAATTGAATGTATACCCGTAGCCTGTCTCTACCCGATAAAGGAGGTGAGTCTGATGACGGCTTTAATATAAAATCGAATATTAATAATATCAAATATACCGGTAAAACTATAATAAAAAAAAAAACGAAAAAAACCGGAAAAGAGACAAAAAAAAAA
>CALUTH010000083.1 GCA_944323635.1 Candidatus Gastranaerophilales bacterium | reverse complement strand
TTGCTGAGTACGGCTTTTTTGATCTGACGGATCGTATTTTTTCAAAAATAGATGATTATTCTATTTCACAAAATTATATAGAGGATATAAGGCATTTTTATTATCCGGCAAAGAGAATGGGGGTAAAAGACTTATTATTTTTGGCAGAGGCATACTCAAATATTATGTATAACAATTATGCTCAAGAGGCTGTGTTGGATGTTGTAAATAACACTGAATTAATAAAAGAGCGTAATGACTATGTCTTTTATATTCTTGCACTCGGGTATTATGAAATAAAAGATATTGATCAGGCTGAAAATTATATTTCAATAGCGTTAAGTCTTAATCCCAATAATGTTAATTATAAAATTTTGAAAACTAAAATACTTCTTGAACGGAAAAATAAAAAAGCAGCCCTTAAGCTATTTGAAGAAATAAAAAAAGAAAATTTCAGAATAGTTGAATTACAGAATAAAATATCTGCACTTGAACATTATGTTTTATATAAGACAGAAAAAAATGATAAATTAAAGGACTATCATTTAGGATATTATTATTTTCTGGAGGGTAAAACGACCTTTGCTCAAAAAGTATTGCTAAATGCACTTTCAAATAATAAGAAGATTAACAAGGATATATATGCATTACTGGGGTTATCTTATTTATCATCTTCGGATAAACAAGCAAAAGAAAATGCACAAAAAAGTTTAAAATGCGGCGGGGAATCTTTTAATGCGCTGTACACAATGGGAATAATAGAATTAAGAAATGAACATTACAAACAAGGTTTAAAACTTTTAAATAAAGCAAGAAAATATGAAAAGGACACCTATAATGCTGAGCGTTTGATTGCTTTAATTTATAGATATACAGGAAAAACGAAAGCTTCTATCAAACTGTGGAATAAATTAGTTAAAAAGGTTCCTGAAATCTTTGAAGGGTACTATTATCTGGCTATAGATACAGATAACGATACTGAAGAATTATTGAAAAAAAGTTTGAGTTATAACGTTAATTTCCCGTATGCTTATTATAAACTTGGTGAAATTTATATTAACAGAGAAAATTTTGAACTGGCAAAAAAGTATTTATATAATGCGCACTATATTGACGAAAATGATTTTAGATATTATTATTATCTAAGTCAATTAGAATTGCAGCAAGGTAATAAAGAACAGGCTGACAGTTATTTGAATAGCTGTGTAAGAATGGAACCAAATTACAGGGATATATTGGACAGGGAAAAAGGACTTGAAAAGTAATATTCTTATAATAGAAGATCACGAACTTACCAGATTCGGGTTAAAAGCGACATTTGAGGGTAGCGAAATAGCCGGAGTAATATATGAGGCAAATTCTGCTGAGAGCGGGCTTGAGATTATACTAAATAACCCTGTTGATTTGGTTATATTGGACTTGGGGCTCCCGGGTATGGACGGAATTGCGGCATGTAAAAAAATTCATGACCTGAATAGAGATATAAAAATTATTATCTTAACTTCGCATAATGACGAACAGGAGGTTATATCTTCCTTAAAAGCAGGAGCGAATGCGTATTGCTCTAAAGAAATCAATCCGCAAAGGCTTTTACAGGTTGCATCGTCAGTGCTTGAGGGGGCATCATGGTTTGATCCTTCTATCGCTCATATTGTGCTGCGTGCTGCATCAAACACCCAAATGAATGATGTTTCCGCACAGAAAAAGGATTATAATTTAACAATCCGTGAAAAACAAATTTTAAAGTTGATTACGGAGGGATACAGCAATATTGATGTTGCAAAAGCTTTATGTGTAACGGTAAATACTACCAAAGCTCATGTAGCAAGTATATTACAAAAGCTGGAAGTCGAAGACAGGCTTCAGGCAGCGTTGAAGGCGCTTAATGAAAAATTGGTTTAAAGAGGATATTATGGACGGTTTAGCTTCAATTTTACTTGTAGATGATAATCCAAAGTACTTAGCGGATGCCCTTCCAATGTACGGTTATGATGTTACTGTTGTGACAAATGGAATTGACGCGTTGAAGGAATTAAGTAAGGAAGATAAGAAATATGATTTGGTATTGTTAGATGTAATGATGCCTCAAATGAATGGTTGGGATACGTTAAAAGCAATAAGAAGTAATAAAGATTACAAATATTTGCCAGTTATTATGATTACAGCTGTTAACGAAGATCAAAAAATTGTATCAGGCTTGAAGATAGGTGCGGATGATTATATTGTTAAACCTTTTATTCTTCCGAACCTTCTTGCGCGTATGGAAGCTATTTTAAGGCGTTGCAAATGGCAAAATGAAAACAGTCCGAAAAAAGATGTTTCAATCAATACAAATACGGATATAGAGGCATTAACATCTCGCGAAAAGGAAGTTTTGGCTTTAGTGGCAAAAGGTGCTACAAATCAGGATATTGCCGATAAATTATTTGTACGTGATGTGACGGTAAAAACGCATTTAAATAGTATATTTAAAAAGTTAAAAGTAACTAACAGAACACAGGCCGTTTTGCTTGCAATGCAGATGAATTTAATAAATTAGGAGTTAGAAAATGTTAACGAAAGATGAATTACTTAGATTGGTAGAGACAGATGTAGAGGCTTTTAACGCAGAAATTGCTTCCGCCGGTGATGATGGTCTTGATTTGAGCGAGATAGATTTTAGCAATATGACATTGAGCGGTGTTAATTTTACAAATGCAAACCTTAATTCGGCAGGCTTTGGAGATGCAAATTTGAGTGAAGTAGATTTTACTAATTGTGATTTAACATCGGCAGATTTTACAAGAGTTAATTGTGTTGAATGTAATTTTTCTGAAGCGTTATTAAATGGGGCAGATTTTAGTTACGGCAAACTTGATTACTGTAATTTTTCTGAAGCTGATATGGCAGGTTCAATTTTGAACGAGGCAGATTTAACAAATTCTGATTTTTCGTGCTCTTATAATTTAAGTGCTTGTCGTTTTGATGATGAAACAGTTTGGCCAGAAAGCGATTTGCTTCCGGATGACTTTGATGCTGTTTATTCGGATGATTTATCATCTTTAAGAGATGAAGATGATTATGCGCAGCCGTCAGATTACTAAATGTTTGATAAATATTCTATAATATCAGCGGATTCATACATCTTTAATCCGCTGTTTTTGTCGTAAAGAAACGGAACCTGTCTTTTACCGCCAAGTCTTATAAGTGTTTCTTCTTCTGACGGGTTTGTTATGTCATGTTTTGTGTATTTAATACCTTTTTCGTCCATGAAATGCATTACTTTTAAACAATAAGGACAGCGTTCTAATTCAAATAATTCGTACATAAAGCAATACTCCTTAACTGCTTAATCTTGATACAAAACTTAAAAACTTGCCATTCTCCGGTTGTTGAATTTTATCTCTATGTTATCATAATCATATAGAATGTAGAGAAATGAGGTAAAAATGAGTGGACATTCCAAGTGGTCAACTATTAAGCGTAAAAAGGCGAAAGTTGACTCGGCGCGCGCGGCAGAATTTCAGAAATATTCAAGAGAATTGATTGTAGCTTCTAGGTTGGGCGGAAGCGATCCTTCTGGCAACTTTCGTTTGAAAACGGCTATTGAGCGTGCAAAAGCAGCAGGACTTCCTAATGATAATATAAAACGTGCTATTGAAAAAGGTGCAGGGTCTTCAAGTAATGAAAATTATGAAGAAATTGTATATGAAGGTTATGCAGAAGGCGGTGTTGCTGTTGTTGTTGAAGCGATGACTGATAACAAAAACCGTACGGCCGGGGATATAAGAAGCTATTTTACAAAGTTTAACGGTAACCTCGGCGAAACAGGATGTGTAGGCTGGATGTTTGATAAAAGAGGCAGCATTACATTTGACAAAAGTACAGATTATGAAAAGTTATTTGAGGCTGCAATCAATTTGAATGCTGAAGATATTGTAGAGGAAGATGACTGTTATAAAGTGCTAACATCTGTTGCTGACTTCCAAAGCGTTGTTGAAGGATTGGAAAAAGAAGGCTTTATTTCTACAAATGCTGAATTTACAAGAATTCCTCAAAATATGATTGAAATTACGGATGAAAAGACGGCTGCAAATGTATTGAAACTGTTAAGTCGTCTCGAAGAGCACGATGATGTTCAAAATGTTTATGCTAATTTTGATATATCCGATGAACTTATGGAAAAAATTGATATATAAAGGAGTATTATGAATACAGTAACAATAATAGGCAGAGCCGGTCAGGATGCAGAGATAAAATATTTTGAATCAGGAAAGGTAAAAACATCTTTCTCTCTTGCTGTTAATCGGTGGGATTCTAAAACAAAAGAGGAAGTTACAGACTGGTATAATATTGAAGTATGGGATAAACAGGCAGAATTTGCAGGTGAATATATAAAAAGAGGGCGTCAAGTAGCTGTTGACGGACGGATTAGTGTCAGCAAATGGAATGATGCTTCCGGCGACACCAGAGAAAGGTATCTGATAGTTGCAAATAACATCAGGTTACTAGGTTCAAAGAGGGACGCTGAATAATGTTTATATCTGATTTAATAGCTATAATTGCTGATGATCTTACGGGGGCAAATGATACGGCTCTTCAAATGCAGCAAAAGGGGGCGGCTACTAAAATTTTACTTGAGGAAACCGAACCCTCGGACTACGCGCGGGAAAGTACTCAAGCGTGGGCTATTTCGTCTGAAAGCAGAAATTTGTCACCGGAGGAAGCATATAATAGAGTTAAATCAGTTACGAATTTTTTAAAAGAAAATTTTAATTTTGAATATTATTATAAAAAAATAGATTCTACATTAAGAGGGCATATTGCTATAGAAACACTTACTGTATTGAAAGAGCTTGAGTATGATGCAGCTGTCGTAATTCCTGCCTTTCCGGCAGAGGGTAGAATCACTGTTGGGGGGTATCATTTATTGAAAGGTCTTCCTATTTCAATGAGCGATATGGCTATGGATCCGGTATGCCCTATTCTTGAATCGCACATTCCTACTATGTTTAAGGAGCAGGTGGGCGCCGAACATGAAGATATTATCGGGGTAATTGAATTAAAAACAGTTATGAATGGTGCCGGTCCTATTTTGAAAAAATTAAATGAGTTAATAGATGCAGGTAAAAAATTAATTGTTGTTGATGCTGTGTCTACAACCAATATTGAACAAATTGTTCTGGCAATTAATAAACTTGAATATAAAATTTTGCCGACAGGAACAGCAGCGTTCGCAAAAGTCCTTGCTAATATATGGTTAGGTTCAATTAAACAGCATGAAGAAAAATTAAAGCTTCCCGATATTCCTAAGCTTATATTATCTGGAAGTGCTAATCCTGTAAGCATAAAGCAGATTGAACGTCTTGAGCAGTCTGATGATTTCCCAAATTTGTATGTTGTTTCTTTGAAAGCAGAGGATATTATTAATAACAAACAGTCTGTAATTGTTGAAAAAATACTTGACAATCTTGGAAAAGATAATATTATACTTGTTCATACATCAAATATTATGGATGATTATGATAATGTTTGCGGTTTTTCATCTGATGATGAAAATTCAAAGTCAATATTTTATCAACGTGTAACGGATTTTCTCGGGTATATTGCGCAGGAGATTTCTCATATGCGTGACATTATATTAATAACAATGGGCGGTGAAACTTCTTACAAGTGCTGTAAAAATATAAATTCTACTGAACTTGATATAGTTGATGAAGCTGCTCCAGCAATTGCGCTTGCCAGAAACAGCCAGAAAAAATGGATAGTCACAAAATCAGGTAATCTTGGTAACGCTAATACCCTTGTAGATATTTTAAATTATATAAAGGCTCATGAATAATTATTCCGACAAAATAGCAATTACTACCGGCGATCCTAACGGAATTGGTGCCGAGATAGTTATAAAAGCTTTGGATAAAATCAATTATCCTGCAGACAGGTTTGTTGTAATAAGTAATTCTGACGTCTTAAATAAGAACGGTGGTTTGCGCCCCGATATTGAGGTTATTGACCTGCCTTATTCTGGCACAATTAATGAGGGGCGTGACACTTCCGATGGAGGTGATTTTTCTTTTCGTCAGCTTGAAACCGCATGTAAAATTGTACCGGAGAAAATAGTGACGGCACCTGTTTCTAAAAATGCCCTGCACCTTGCCGGACATTTTTTTAACGGGCAGACTGAGGTGTTGGAGGCGTTTCTTCCTAAGAATAACGAACACGCGGAGATGCTTTTTCTTTGTAAAGATTTTAGGGTGCTGCTTTTAACGCGCCATGTACCTTTGAAAGGGATAAATATCACCTATGATATGGTTTATACTAAAGTAAAACGTTTGACCGGTTTCTTTGTTAAACATACGAATATTAAAATCCCAAAATTGGCACTCTGTGCTCTTAATCCGCATGCAGGAGAGAATGGTGTAATCGGACGGGAAGAAATTGATATATTGAAGCCTGCTGTAAAAACTCTTAGAGATGAAGGTATAAATATAAGCGGTCCGTTTAGTGCTGATACATTAATGGCAGAGGCTTTACAGTATTCAATTCAAAATAAAAAACAGCCGTATGATTGTTATATCGCGATGTATCACGATCAGGGTTTAATACCTGTAAAAGCGGCGGGAATTGATGCAGCTGTAAATATGACAATCGGACTGGATATTATAAGGACATCTCCTGCACACGGTACTGCTTATGATATTGCGGGGAAAAATATTGCATCTGAGTCTTCAATGGTGTCAGCAATAAATGCGGCATTAGATTTATAAATTTACATTTATACACACTTCATTGAACAGAAAGATTTTTTAGGTTACTCTTAAATAGTAATACTAGATAAACACAGGTATAGGTATGGATAATGGTTCTGTAGAAAACGGATTTATAGTTGATTTGAGCAATGCGAAAAATACTTCTCAATTAATATATGAATTGAGTTCTATTTTGGATTTGCCGGAAGCTAGAAATAAAAAAATATGTTTAAAACTCGGTGATACGGACTTGAATCAGTCACAACTGCTGAGTATTAAAGCGTTAATTGATTCTATGCAGGGAGAGATAGGTTTAATAGACACCGCTTCTGCTCAAACGAAAGCAGCGGCAGAAAATCTTTCAATATTGGTTTCTGAATTGAAAAACGAAGTTGAGGTTGAACCCGAACACCAGGCTACACAGGAAGAAATTGATACGGTTCTCGGTATTGTTACTACTGTAGATGAAAATAATGAAGAAAAGCAAGAAAATATACCGCTGACACCGATTGCTGATTTTAGCGAAGTTGCAGAAGCCGGCGGGTTGATTTTAAACGGTGACAGTAAATATGTAATGATGGATACAACGGGAATTTTGCCTGATGAACAAAAAAATCATGAAGAAAATCCTGAAAGTTTGCCGACATTATATTTAAACAGGACATTACGTTCCGGGCAAACTATAAGTTATGAAGGTAATATTTTTATAGTTGGAGACGCTCACCCCGGAAGTGAACTAATTGCTAAAGGAGATATTACAGTATGGGGAATTCTCGGAGGCATAGCTCACGCAGGTGCACATGGTAATGTTAATGCGAAGGTTCGTGCGTTAAAGCTAAATGCTATCCAATTGAGAATTGCAGGTCTTTATGCAAGGCGTAATGATACATATAATGTACCTTATGTCCAAAAGTCAAATGAATTTACGCCGGAAGTGGCAGTATTGGAAAATAACAGTATAGTAATTTATAAAAAACTAAGGAGAGACGAATGAGTGGTCGCGTTATAGTAATTACCTCGGGTAAAGGCGGAGTAGGAAAAACCACTACAAGCGCTAATATCGGAACAGCTCTTGCAAAAGCAGGTAACAAAGTTGTTCTTATAGATACGGATATAGGCTTAAGAAATCTGGATTTGCTTTTGGGACTTGAAAACAGGATTGTCTATACAATTGTTGATGTAGTAGAAGGTCGTTGTAAATTAAAACAAGCACTTGTAAAGGACAAAAAAAATCCTAATCTCTCACTGTTGGCGGCGGCTCAAACCCGTGACAAATCTGCTGTTTCCGAAGAACAACTAAAAGATATTTGCGAAAAATTAAAGAAGGATAATGATTTTATTCTGGTAGATTGTCCGGCAGGTATTGAACAAGGGTTCCAAAATGCTGTAGCAGGCGCATCAGAAGCTATTGTTGTAACAACGCCTGAAATGTCTGCAATCAGGGATGCTGACAGGATTATCGGCTTGCTTGCAGCAAGAGAAGAAATTGAAAGCTACAAACTTTTGTTAAACAGGGTGAGACCTAACCTTATTGCAACAAACGATATGATGAGTGTGGAAGATGTTGTTGAACTTCTTGCCTGTGATCTTATCGGTATTATACCGGAAGATACGGGGATTATTTCTTCGACTAACAAAGGTGACCCGATTGTTAATGATGAAAAATCATTGGCGGGTCAGGCATACAGAAATGTTGCAAGGCGTATAATGGGTGAAGAAGTTGAGTTTTTAAACCTTGAAGAGGATAAAAACTTTATAGGGAAAATAAAAGACTTCTTTGAAAAAACTATTAAAGAAATTAAGGCTAAGATATAAGAGGGGTAGGGAAAGATGAGTTTTTTTACAGACTTTTATAATAAGGTTTTTAGTTTCTTTAAACCTCAGGATACAGCGGAAAATAATGTTAAAGATGTAGCAAGAAGCCGTTTAAAATTAGTTTTGATGCAAGATAGAACAAACCTTACACCAAAAATTCTTGAGCAAATGCGCGGCGAATTAATTGACCTCTTATCAAAGTATGTTGAACTTGATAAAGAACTTCTCGAACTTAATTTTGAACAGGAAGGAGATCAGGTTGCCTTGATGCTATCAATTCCTGTAATCAGAGCTAAGGATGAAAAGGAAATTGAAGAAGCAATAAAAAAGGATGCTTTATTAAAGGGTATTACACTCGCTGATGATGAAGAGGATGATACAGAGGAGGAAACCGGTACTGACGAGCTGCAGGAAGAAACAGACAAGGATTCCGAAGGTAATCAAGATGAAACATTGCCTCAGGAAACATCTGAAGCTGACGAAAACGGTGAAAGTCAGGCTGAAGATACAGAAAATAAAAATTCTGATGAAGAAAATGTACAGGAAACGGTTTAAATACTTTGTTTGTAAGTATAAAGAGGAACACAGTTTGTGTTCCTCTTTTAGTTTTTTTTATTTCTTTTCCCCTGTTGGCGGTAACTGTTTTACAGGTCCTCTGTCGCCAGCCGGATTGAATTTTTTGTCAGGGGCTTTAAATTTATGAGGTATTTGTCTCTCTCCGCGAAATTGTCCTTTAAAATGACCATCCGGTGCGGGACCGCCTCTATGATGAAATTGCGCCATAGGCGGAGGTGGCATCATTCTACCATAAGGACAGGGTGAAAATTTTGGCTTCATAATTTGTCCCATTAATAATAATGCAATAAGGCAGCCTACAAATGAGCCGCAAACAATTATCAAAAATTGTTTTACGCTGCTTTTCTTGATTTCATAAACTTCTTTTTGTTCTTCACTCATAATGTGTA
>CALUTH010000082.1 GCA_944323635.1 Candidatus Gastranaerophilales bacterium | reverse complement strand
ATTTATCACTCTATCGTGTGGCTTTTTCAAGAAATCTGCCTTATGAACTTATTGATAACCCGAATGAGCTAATAATTAATATTTTTAATGTCGCGGGTATGAATGATGAAACACTCATACTTAAAGTCGCAAAGCACGAACTCGTTAAGTACAGTACAGGTTTTAATAACGGAGATTTTACCCTCCTGATGAAAGGTTGCAAGCGGCAAGCCGGTCTCCCGCTAGCCGGCTTCACAATCGTTGTTGATGCAGGACACGGCGGTATTGATACAGGGGCTCTCGGTATTTTCAGAGACCTCGAAAAAGACATCAACCTTCAGGTCGCATTAAAACTTAAAGACGAATTAGAAAAAAAAGGTGCGTCCGTCTATCTGACCAGAACCACGGATTATGACGTTCCCGCATTCGAACGCATAAAGCTTGCAAAAGCTTATGATGCTAATTTATTTGTAAGTATTCACATGGGGGCAACCCCTCAGGGCGAAAATCCGATTACAAACAAAGGAACACGAGTAAGTTATTATAACGAAAGTGCAAAATTGCTCGCTGAAAATATCAAAACATCTCTCATTTCATCTCTTTCAACCTCTGATGCAGGAATAAAACGCAGCAGCAATGAATTATTACAACCGACAGAATACCTCGGAGTAAATGTAGACCTGTGCAATATGGTAAACCCTGATGACTCTGTTATCTACCGCTCAGAGAATTTCGCACAGTCTGCTGCCAATGGTATCACAAATGGTATAGTTAAGTATGTGTCCGGCAAACAAAACGCTGAAGACTCAGGACAAATAACAAATATTCCTTCAAAAACAAAGAAACCCAAAACAAAAAAGGGGAAATGGTTTGAGCGATTTAAGAAATCGGAAAGTACACCAAAACGGGTTAAAGTAAAACCTCAACCGGCGCCTGAAGAAACATTTAACAATTCTGAAAACATGCCTGACACCGAAAAACACCCAGCATACCACGACAACAAGCAACAGACGGGCACCGACTGGCTGAACAGTTCCCCATCATACGATGAAGCAGCCTCACCTGATGTAAAGGAAAACTGGTTCAAAAAACTTTTCAATCGTTCAACAACAGAAAATGGCGTAAGTGATGAAAAGCCATTCCTCGATACGTCAGTACGTGAAAAGTACCAGCAAGAAGCAATATATGTAATTGATAAAAACGACACAAAATGGTATCGTCCGCGCGGGAAGAAAAAAAGAGTAAAACGACCACCCAGAGTTATTAAACAAGATACTATGATTAACAATGAACAGCCTGTAAATATATTTGCATCAGGGGACTACGAAGAACCGACGCAGGAACAATTAACATTCAAAGAACGCTGCCGGAACTTCTTATCCAAATTTACAAGCTATTTTTACAATGCTGCACGCAACTAGGGTAGGGGGAAGAGTAAATGATTATGCCTCGTTGGGACTAGGGTCTACCGGTTTGACGGGGGTAAATGATTGCGTTTCGTTGGGGCTAAGTGGTTACCGGCAGACAACAAATTACAGCCCCGCCACTTTACCCTTTTTTCAAAGCCTTAGACCTGAGCAGTCTGTGATATGTTATTGCAAATCTGTGTGCCTCATCCCTAACCCGCTGTATTAAATACAGCGCTTCCGACTGTCTCGGCAGCAATATCGATTTTGAATTATGCGGCAAAAATACTTCCTCTTCCCGCTTTGCAAGGCTCACAAAATCAATACCAGTTATCTCCAGTTCTTCAACTATTTCCATAACCGACGAAAGCTGCCCTTTGCCGCCGTCTATAATTATCAAGTCAGGTTTTTCCCATCCCTTGTCCCCCAGTCTTGCAAGGCGTCTTGAAAGAACCTCTTTCATAGACATAAAATCGTCCGGTTTTCCCTCCGTACTCTTTATCTTAAATCGTTTATACGCCGATTTCTTACTCATACCGTCCTGAAAAACAACCATCGATGCAACCGTATTCGTACCCTGAATGTGTGAAATATCATAGCATTCAATCCGGCGCGGGAAATTGTTAAGCCGCAATTTTTCCTTCAAATAGCTGCCGACTTCGTTAAAGTCATTGCGAATTTTGGATAGTTTCTCAAGTTTTGCCCGCTCCATAAGGTGTTCGGCGTTCTTGTGCGCAAGTTCCAGAAGTTCCTTCCCGTTACTCGTCTTGCCGTAAATTATCTGAACATTCTTACCCGCAAGAATCCTCAGCCAATCCTGATAAAGTTTCTTATCCCCGAGTTCTTCAAGTTCATCAGCAACAATCTTATCGGGAAATTCCTGTTTCAAACCGCCGTAATACTCTCTGAAAAAGGCTTCAAAATACTCCGTTACCGCATCACCTTCCTCAAAATACACAAAATCTTTCTTATCAATAAGTCTGCCCTCACGTATCAAAAGAATTACAAGCGCAAAAATGCCGTCCTCATATACAAACGAAAGTATATCTTCGTTCTTTCCCGTGTTCTCATACACGACTTTCTGGCGTTCAAGTGTCTTTTGCAAATCAAGATAGCTGTCTCTTAACCGCGCCGCCTTCTCAAACTGTTCTTCCGCGGCGTACTTCTCCATCTGTTCCTTCAGAGCCTTAATAAGTTCCGACTGTTTGCCCGACAAGAACATTTCAACCTTTGAGATTAACTCCTGATACTCCTCAGGCGTAACCTTCTTCATACACGGCGCCATACAGCGTCCGATATGGTAGTACAGACACGGGCGGGATTTGAATTTTGGTGTTTTACACTGTTTTAGCGGGAATATGCGTTTTAAGAATTCAAGCGTAGAATACATCGCCCTCACATCCGTATACGGTCCGTAATACCGTCCGTGTTCGGGGTTGAGGTTCTTTTTCCTTACCACAGTTATACGCGGAAATTCCTCATCAGTTATTAAAAAATACGGGTATTTCTTATCATCCTTCAACAGTACGTTGTATTTGGGTTTGTATTTCTTGATAAGATGGGATTCAAGTATAAGCGCCTCAACCTCCGAATCCGTGATTATGTACTCCAAACGTTCAATCTGGGGCACCATTACACGGAGTTTTGCGCTGTCATGGTGTTTATGGAAATAACTGTACACCCTGCGTTTTAAGATTTTCGCCTTTCCCACATAAATAACCTCGCCTGATGCGTCATAATAAATATAGCATCCGGGAAGTTCCGGTAAGATTTTTAAACTCTCTGCAAGTTTTTCGTTCATATATAACATTATATCATATCGGGGGTAGGGGTAAATGAGGGGGGGAGGGGGTAAATGTTTTTTCATGTTGGAATAGGGACTACTAGTTTGGCGAGGAGAAGGGGAAATATTTTGTGCCGCGTTGGAATAAGAACTACAGACTTGGTGCAGGGGGTATGGGTGTAAATGGGGTAAATGGGGAAAGAAAACAAACGGTCTCGAAATTGTTTCGGGTTTATGATATAATGCAACTGCTAAGCAGACAGGGAGGGCGTATGAAATTAAACGAAAATTATTCTAATCTCAAAGAAAGTTATTTATTTTCAACTATTGCAAAAAAAGTAAACGAATTCAGTGCCGCGCATCCGGATAAAAAAATTATCCGTCTCGGTATCGGCGATGTTACGCTCCCGCTCTGCAAGGCTGTTGTTAACGCAATGAAATCTGCTGTTGAAGAAATGGGCGTACAATCAACTTTCCGCGGGTACGGACCGGAGCAGGGGTATGACTTTTTAAAAAATGCCATAAAAAATTATTACGCAGAAAAAAATGTAAGCTTAGCCCCCGACGAAATCTTTATTTCTGACGGCGCGAAAAGTGATTTGGGTAACATTCTTGACCTGTTTGACAAAGATAACACCGTTCTCGTTCCAGATCCGGTTTATCCCGTATACGTTGATACAAACATTATGGCAGGCAGAAAAATTATTTATATTAACGCTAATGAAGAAAATGATTTCCTACCGGCGCCGGATGAAAGTATAAAAGCAGATATTATTTATATTTGTTCCCCGAATAATCCGACCGGTGCGGTTTATACAAAAGAAGGTTTGAAAAAATGGGTCGATTATGCGCTCAATAACAATGCAATAATCCTTTTTGACGCAGCATACGAAGCTTTTATAACGGATGCAACTCTGCCGCATTCAATCTATGAAATTGAAGGTGCTAAAAACTGTGCAATCGAGTTTTGTTCCTTCTCAAAAACTGCAGGTTTCACAGGTACACGCTGCGGGTACACAGTTGTTCCACACGCTTTAGGCAGGCTTAACAAAATGTGGTTAAGACGTCAGACCACAAAATTTAACGGTGTGCCATACATCGTTCAACGCGGGGCTGAAGCAGTATTCACCGAAGAAGGCAGAAAAGAAATCCAAACAAATCTCAATTATTACAGAGAAAACGCAAAAATTATCGCTGATACTCTTACGGAGTGCGGAATAAAATTCTTCGGCGGTAAATTTTCGCCGTATATCTGGCTTAAATGCCCGAATAATATGTCATCATGGGATTTCTTTGATTACCTTTTAACAAATATTCAGGTAGTAGGAACCCCGGGCGAAGGCTTTGGCAAAAATGGCGAGGGGTTCTTCCGCTTAACCTCCTTCGGCAGCCGCGAAAATACTATCGAAGCAATGAAACGATTGAAAAGCCTTATTAAATAAATCAGCTTTATCAAATTTGGGAAGGAGGACTGCACAACGGTATACAACTGCTGTGCAGTAAGTATTATATTCCTAATTACGTACCATAGTAGTAATACCGCCCGTTTCTTTTTTTTCAAAATGCTTGAAAAAAAATCGGGGTATGTGGTATTATTATCATTGTAATAGTAGTATAAATAGTAAAGGAGACATACCATAGCAGCTGATGACAAGGGCGGGAAGAACGCCAAAGACAAAGTTATTTTTAACGAGAAAATTCGTTCCAGAGAAGTAAGATTAATCGATCACAACGGAAATAATCATGGAATCATATCAACAAGAGACGCTTTAAAAATGGCAGAAGATGCCAATTTAGATTTAGTGCTTGTAAGCCCCAATCAAGAACCGCCTGTATCAAAAATTCTTGATTACGGGAAATATAAGTATGAACTGGATAAACGTGCAAAAGAAGCAAAGAAAAAGCAGCACACTATCGAAATAAAGGAAATAAAAGTCCGCTACAAAATCGATACACACGATTATGAAGTAAGGCTTAAGAATATAAGAAAATTTATTTCACAGGGTAATAAAGTTAAAATCGTTGTAATGCTTAGAGGCCGCGAAATGCAGCATTCTAACCTCGCATTTGATTTAACAAAACGCTTTATTGCCGACCTTGAAAATGATGTTACTGTTGAAAAAGCTCCGGCTCTTGAAGGAAGAAATGTTACCTTCTGGGTTGTACCAAAGGCTTAAAAGCTATATATAACAAAGAGCGCCCTGCAGCCAACAAGGCGCTTTTTTGTAGTCTCTTACTGATTAATCATGATTTAACCAGAAATATAATTAAACCGATAAGTCCCGTTATATCCAAATAAAACAGCGGGTCTTTTTTTGTCATAAAACTCATCACAAGAAATATTACAAAAATAACCATTGCATAAAGGTCATTCGCTTTAGATATAATCATCTCCAGCGCGACCGATGCAAGCAATGCGCAGCTTGCAGGCTTCAGCCCGTATATTATAGCTTTGACATAAAAATTTTCTCTGAATTTTTTTAAGATTTTTGAAATAATAACAATAAGGATTAATGATGGAATTGTGATAGCTGTTGTTGCAATAAGCGACCCGATAAGTCCGCCGGAAGTCAACCCTGTATAGGTTGCCATATTAACACCTACAGGTCCCGGAGTAACCGAAGCTATTGCAATCATTCTTTCCAAATCAGCACCAGAAAACCAGCCGTATACTTCTCCTATATGGTACAAAAACGGGATTGTTGCATACCCGCCGCCAAAAGAAAAAAGACCGATTTTAAAAAATTCATAGAACAGGTGGACAAAAATCATTCTTTAATCCTCCCGCTCGTAAGTCTTTTATAAATCACGCCTATAACCGCTGATGATATTACAACCCAGACCGGTGAAATTTTAGTAAAAAGCATTACGCCAAGTCCCGCCGCAAATATAAGGTACGCAAATTTATCTTCAAAAGCCTTTGCCCACATTTCCCGTGTTGCAGAAATCATCAAAACCATAACTCCTATACCGACGCCCCAGAAAATTCCCTGCATTACAGTTGTGTGAAGGTATCTGCCGATAAGTGACGCTAGCAGTACAATACTCCAGAACGGAGCAAAAGTTACTCCGATAACCGCAACGATTGCACCTATTGTTCGTCTTAATTTGTACCCCACGAATATAGAAATGTTTGCGGCAATAATTCCCGGTAAAGACTGGCTTATTGCAAAATAGTCAACAAGGTCATCTTCCGATATAAGTTTGTTCTTTTCGACAAATTCAGCCTTCATCACCGGCAGGATTACATATCCGCCGCCAAGAAGAATGGCACCTATTTTAACGAATAATAAAAATAATCTGAATAACGACATTGTAACCTTATTTCTTAACTTTTCCGCGGCATTTTTTAACACAGGATGGGGAACGCCGGTTTAATTTTAGTTTTATCAGCACGTGATATGAGGGCAAAAACACCGCAGTAAAAAAGGAAGGAGGAATCTTCCCCCTTCCTCAGTTTATTTTACTTATTTTCATAAATCCAGCCGTTTGTCAAATCTATTCTAAGCGGCTGAAGAAGTCTAACGTAAACAACATTCCCGGGAATAACCGTTACTTTATCACCCTTGAATATCTTACGTATGAATTCCATAAATTTGGATTTTTCGCTTTCTACATTGCTGACACCTTTAAAGACAACTGCCTGATCATTAGGTGTAACAAGGATATTGCTGTCTAATATAAGAACACCGTTTTTAAAGAATAATCTGCCGGGTTCCACTATTCTTACCTGACCTTTTATATCACTATCTTTGTAGATAAGGATAAATTTGTCTTTAGTAATATAGTTTTGCGGCGCTTTTGCAATAAACAAGTCACCGTTTTCGGATATTTGTGTGCCGAGAACAGTACCGAGTTTTACCGGCACAACGGAGCCCGCAGGGATAACCCCTGTAGAGCCCTGAACATAAGCTTTATCAATTACAAAACCGTTTCCCGTTTTCTTTCTCATTGCTTCGGCAAGTTTAGCGTTCGGATTAAGTTTTGCCTGCTCCGTCATATTATAGAGAATAGCGGCAACTTCCGCTCTTGTTGCGGGTCTTGCAGCATCAAGATACCCTTTTCTGTCAGGTTCAACCGTTATCATGTTAAGTATTTCGGCTTTTCCTGCAGTAACTACAAAATCAGATGGAATATTACTATAATCTTTATAAGATTTAAGAATATCTCTGGCTTTTTGTTCGCTGATTTGTTCTGTTGTAAGCGCATTAACCGCTATTGTTATTGTTTCGGCGCGAGATACGGGATCCTCCGGTCTAAACTCTTCCGAGTCTTTATCATTGGAAACTAAATCAAAGTATACCGCTTTCTGGATAGCATCATACGCCCAGTAAGACGTATCAATATCGGTAAAGTTTACGGGCTGAGCAATATTTGTATGTTCCTGCCCGAGAGCCTTAATTGCCATTGATGCAAATTCTGCTCTTGTAACATTTTCATCAGGTTTAAAAGTTCCGTCAGGATACCCTACAAGTACTCCGGAATCAGATAAAATCTTAATTTGTTTGTAAGCCCAGTGGCTTTCATCCATGTCTGAATAAAAAGCAAACGCTGACTGTACGCATAAAGAAGTTACAACTAACAGCAGCAGCCCCTTTAACATCTTTTTGAGCATATTCATACCCTCCTTTTCAATATAAATGATATATTAAACTTATCTTCCTTTCAATTTATATAAAAAATCTGTAACATTTACTTCATAAATCAAAGTATATAAAATTATTTTGTGATAATATAAGCCTATACGGAGAAAAATTATGATAACAATAAAAGATGTTGAACACGTTGCAAAACTTGCAAGACTTGAACTGACGGAAGAAGAGAAAGAAAAATTTACAGGGCAGTTAGGCGCCGTTCTTGAATACGTTAATCAGATGAACGAAGTTGACACATCTAACGTAGAACCAATGGCGCATGCAATTGATTTTTCAAACGTAATGAGGGAAGACGAAGTCTATTACGAGCAGACAAAAGAAGAGTTGATGGCAAATGCCCCTTATGAAGAAAACGGGTTCTTTAGAGTCCCGAAAATCAATTAAATAAAACGCAGATTTCCCATCCCCAAAAGATGGGAAATCTTTTATAAGGCTTTATCACAAATCAGGAAGGAATAAATGTATGACAAAGTATATTTTTATAACAGGCGGGGTTGTAAGCTCTCTAGGTAAGGGGATAATAGGTGCATCACTCGGAAAGCTCCTGCGTTCAAGAGGTTTTAGTGTTTGTATTCAAAAGTTTGACCCGTACATTAACGTTGACCCCGGTACAATGAGCCCGTTCCAGCACGGCGAAGTTTTTGTAACCGATGACGGCGCTGAAACAGACCTTGATTTGGGGCACTATGAAAGATTTATTGATACACCTTTCAGCAAACTAAGCAACGTTACATCAGGAAGCGTTTATTCTACCGTTATAAAAAAAGAGCGCCGCGGAGATTATCTCGGGGCAACGGTTCAAACGATTCCTCATATTACAAATGAGATAAAAGCCAGAATTATTAAGGCTCAAAAGCATTTTAAAGCAGATTTCCAAATCATAGAAATCGGTGGAACTATTGGTGACATTGAAGGCTTGCCGTTTATTGAAGCTATAAGACAGTTTAAAACGGAAGTCGGATACAATAACGCAATTAATATTCACTGTACACTTCTTCCATATCTTCCGACTTCGGGAGAATTAAAGACAAAACCGTCACAGCACAGTGTACAGGTTTTAAGAAGTTACGGGCTGCAGCCGGAAGTGCTTGTTTGCAGAACCTCAAAACCAATTCCTAAAACTGAAAAAGAAAAATTGGCTCTTTTCTGTTCAGTTCCCAAAGACGCGGTTATTGAATGCCGTGATATGAAAAGTATTTACGAAGTTCCTCTTGCCCTTGAAGAACAAAATATGGCAGGTGTTATTCTTGATTTATTAAGAGTAGAGAATAGAAAAGCAGATTTAAAAAGCTGGGAAGAGCTGGTTGAAAAAATCAGAAATCCTAAAAAAACATTAAAGGTTGGAATTGCCGGAAAATATACAAAACTATCTGACGCATATATTTCCGTAGTTGAATCATTAAAACACGCAGGATACGCAAATGACGCAAAGGTTGAAATAAAATGGATAAACTCTGAAGATTGCGTTGATGAAGATTGTTGTAAAACACTTCTCAAAGACATTGATGCGGTTGTCGTACCCGGGGGATTTGGAATAAGAGGAATAGAAGGGAAACTGAACGTTATAAAATATGCAAGAGAAAACAATGTTCCGTTTCTGGGGTTGTGTCTTGGCATGCAATGTGCGGTAATTGAATACGCAAGAAATGTTGCAGGGTTAAAGGGCGCAAACTCTAC
>CALUTH010000081.1 GCA_944323635.1 Candidatus Gastranaerophilales bacterium | reverse complement strand
TAGGATGTATTATTGCAAAGAGTTTATCAGAGCGGCTTAAACCGCGCGAAATTGATTATCTGGAACAATTAACAAAGCAGGCTTCAATAACAATCAATCGTGCAAATTCGTACTCCGAAGTTCTGCAATACGCAACCCTTGATGCGCTGACAGGGTTAAACAACCGCAGACAGCTTGAAGTCCGCTTAAAACAGGAAACATCTCAAGCGGAACGTCAAAAGCACCCGCTCTCCGTTATAATGCTTGACATTGACTTCTTTAAATCTTTTAATGATACATACGGACATGCAATAGGGGATCTGGTTCTTAAAGAAGTCGCAGACACGGTTAAAAAGACTTTAAGAGAATCCGATATTCCTGCAAGGTACGGCGGAGAAGAAATTTGTGCACTGCTGCCGTTTACTGATTTGGAACAGGCGCGTCAGGTTGCAGAGCGTGTAAGACAGGGGATTGAAGAACACGAAGTTCCTGTTATAATTGACGAAAAAGAACATGTTTTAAAAATTACCGTAAGTATCGGCGTTGCGCAGTACAGTGCAGGTTCAAAGCCGGAAGAATTATACATAAAAGCGGATGAAGCTCTCTACAGGGCAAAACGTAACGGAAGGAACAGGGTTGAAGTAAATGAAAACGTATAAAAGAGTTTGTAAAACATTGGACGATACGGCAAAACTTGCAGAAGATTTTGCAAAACTCATACAAAACGGGGCGTTTATCTGTTTATACGGAGAAATAGGCTCCGGCAAAACAGCATTTGTAAAAAAACTTGCCGCAGCGCTCGGCGTAACGGAAAAAGTGACCAGTCCGAGTTTTGTTATACTCAACGAATACTACAGTGCAAAGCTACCGCTTTATCACTTTGATTTATACAGGCTTGAAAATGTCGGAATTTCCACAATTGAAGACGAGTTGAGGGAATACACTTCAGGCAAAAAAATTACTTTAGTGGAATGGGCAGAGTTCGACTCGGGCGCGCTACCCTTTGACAGAATTGAAATAAATGTAACTTATGCAGACGATGATTCAAGATGCTACGAATTTTCCTGCAAAGGCGATACCTACAAAAATATAATAGAGGAATTGAACTGTGTTAACGCTTAGTTTTGATACAAGTCTTGATAAAACATATATAGTTCTAGGAGAAAACAAAAACATCCTTGACTCCATAGAAATAAAATCCGATGAAAAAAATTACCACTCTGCGTATTTAATCTCTACTATTGCAGGAGTACTGAAAAAGCATGGTAAAACGCCCAAAGATATTAATATCATCGGGGTAAATATCGGTCCGGGAAGTTTTACCGGTATAAGAGCCGGCGTTACCGTTGCACGCGTGATGGCGCAGGAAACCGGAGCAAAGGTTTTCGGCGTTTCGTCACTGGAAATACTTGCCCGTGCCTCCAGGCTTGAAAATCCGCTTGTAGTCCTTGATGCACGCAAAAATATGGGTTACGTATGGGATCAAAAACTCATCGGAGCTTTAGGGCTTGAAGAAATTGATAACCTTGCAAAAAATCGTAACATAGTTACAGATAACACATTATTTGAACGATACAAAGATACAGGAAATAGTGTATTATCATATCAGAATGAGAATTTTCCGCTGGGGAAAGTTCTGTTTGAAACGGTATCAGAGAAAACACCGGATGAAAATGATATATGGCAGCACCTTAAGCCGCTATACATTCAGCCGCCGCCTGTAACAATCAAGAGGAATTAAAGTATGAACCCAATTTGTCAAAACTGGTCACAATGGTTAAATGAAACAAGATTTGCCGCACTTACGGATGAGATGAAAGCGCAGAATATGAAATGGCTCGAAGCCGTAAGAGACGTAATTCTTACGTACGCGCAAATAACCCAGAACGATGTTGTTCTTGATATAGGGACGGGAACGGGACTGCTCGGTATGAAGGCGCTTGAAATGCAAAAATGTCAGGGAAAAGTTATTTTTTCCGACAAGTTTCAGGACTGCCTGGACAGCTGTAAAGAGTTTTTAGAAAAGAACGGCATAACCGAAGGGTACGAATTTTTGCTGTCAGAGTGCGAACACCTTGCGCTTAATGAATGCACTGTAACTAAAGCCCTTATGCGCTCGGTACTTGTCCACATCGTAGACAAGCAGACCGCAATAAATGAAGTTTACAGAGTATTAAGGCATGGCGGGCTATATTGTGCTTTTGAACCGATTATCCGCTCCAATACAAAGTACTGGGAGCTTCTCCACCCCGAATTTATTGACAGGTATGATGAGTTTAAAGCTGCAGAAGAAGAGTTCTCCAAAGACCCGCTTGACCCGCTTTTCAATTTTGACGATAAAACGTTAAAGAAAAACCTTGAAGAAGCAGGATTTGAAAACCCCGAAGTAAATCTACAGGTCGTGAAATCAAACTACGTTGTTCAGCGGGAAATGGTGCCTGCATGGTTCACGACTCCGCCTTCCCCCTCAACAAAAAGCACAAAAGAACGTTTCCTTATGTATTTTTCTGAAAGCGTTGTTAATAAATTTATAAAGGATGTAGAAAATTACCTGACCGGAAAAGAAATCTCTTTAAAAACAAACGCTGTATTAATCTGTGCCAAGAAATAAAAAAAACTCTTTCAGGGAAATCCCTAAAAGAGAGTTTCTTAATAAAGGTATACTACACATTCATCAACATTCTACACTATTTATGCATATTTAGGCGCTTCCTGAGACCTTTGTTCTACAGCACCTTTTACGCTTTCTAATTCTGCATTTACTGCCTGCAGCCGTTGTTCTATGCGGGCTGAACGCAAATCTATTTCTTTTTCCATCTTATTTAATTCAATTTCTTTAGCTTTTCTTATTTGCTGGAATGCCTGTTCTGCAAAACAGTTAAAGTAATATCTTCTCATTTGCTGTGTTTGAGCAGGTGTACCGCCTTGCGGCATCATGCCAGCCTGTTCAAAAATACTGAATTTTTGAGTAGCAGATTGAAGAGCTATCTGGTTACTCATATTCATAAACCTGAAACCATCTCCAAATACCGACCCCGGCAAAGAGGCTATTGATGCCGGTGTTAATCTCGACTGTCCTAAGGTAGCAGCATAGGATTGGATGTCATAAAGCTTTTGCTTTTCATCCATCAACTGCTTTTGCAAGCTATTTCGTTGTCTTATTAAAGACATCTGTCTATACAATAGCAAGAACATTTTTACCTACCTGTACTAACCTTTATTAACCTACATGTATATAAAGTTTTTTGAGGTAAAAAAATTGCGTTTTTAACGGAAATTTGTAAAGTTTTGTAAAGGAATTAATTAATCAACAATCTTCAACCTGCCAACCTGATTGATTTTTATGGGTTCTTTTTGTTCTTTAAGATACTGGCAAACCATTATATCTTTATCATAGGGGTATATTTTATACGCCTGATTAATCTTATCCAACATAGGAATATCATCACCGCCCATTGTTATAAATTCATCCGCCGCAACTTTATAAATCTTGTTCGGGTCAGGATTATTTATATCAATAGGTATTACATTTCCATCTTTGTCGATAAAATTCATCTCTACAAGATCTTTTTTGCTCTTGCTTACTGTATAATTAAGCCCCGATACAGCATATAATCCGGGCTTGTGACTTGCGCGCGAGAGGGTTCTCTTTGTTACAAGTTTAAACGCATCAACAAGTTCTTTTTCAGTCACGGGAACAACCGTCATATCGTCGGAAAACGGCGCAATATCCTTTACATCTCTGTTATTTACCGGACCTACATGGAAGTAATTTCTTATACCGGAATTATTCCACAGCCCGATGTCCGCGCCTGTAACCTCTCGTATCGCATCACATACAAAGTTTGCGTGCGGATTTTCCGATACATAAATATTTTCAGGCGGATCCATCGCTTCACTGACTTCTCCTACTACTTCTGCCTGCCCGAGAACTTTGTTAAAAATAAGTTCATGAACATAGCTCTTGGGGTAATCATGTGTTCTGTGAATATTATTTTGAGCTTTCTTAATTACACCGTTTTTGTCAAATTCCAGATTCAAAAGCCCGAAATAATGACCGTCTTTACCAGCCTGAGTAATTATAACAGGTTCCCCTGACGGTGAATAAATCAGATTGTCCCCCTCTTTAATGTCCTTTAGTAATTCATGCGTATGACCGCCGATAATTACGTCTATTCCGTCAATTTTTTCCGCAATATCTTTATTTTTATTATGTCCGAGGTGTGAGAGCAGGAATATTTTATTTATGCCTTCTTTTGTAAACTTATCTACCTGCGTTTTTATTTTTTGAAGTGTAACGTAATAATTATCTACTTCACAATCCTTGATATATTCGGGATTTGTAACGCGTTCGAAAATATCGTTGGGGCAAGCACCTATTAGCCCAATCTTTTGTCCGTTAATTTCCACAACATCAGACGGTTTAAGGACATCATTTAAATCGGTTTTATCAGGTCTTGTCGGTTTTTCCCTGAAATTAAGTGCAAGAATTTTGGTTTTATGATTGCGATTTAAATCACAAAAATCGTCAGTCATTGTATCCATTTCGTGATTTCCCATTGCTCTTGCGGCTATTTTAGCATATTCAAGAAATAAAACAGTTGCAGCATTAGACTGGTGGTTTTTCTCGTTACCAATCTGGTCATCACCACCCGAGAACCTTATATCACCTTCTATACCGGACAATATTCTAAGCTGGTTATTTGTCTGACCATGCCCGTCGTTTATATAGCCGACTGATAACTGAAAATTGTCTTTATCCTTCTTTTCGCCGAAACCATATCTTTGCATCAATTCTTGAGATTTGAAACTCGGAGTATTATTTACATTATTAAATCTTATCATACAGACACCTTCATACAGGTTAAAACGGATGAAGATTTTTTTTTGCCCTAAAATTTCTAAATCTTAACGAAAGTTTACAAAGACAAGATTGTTAGTACAGCACGCAAGACTTCTTCCTGTGCCTCGCCGGCTTTTATCGATACCTTTTTAAACGCATCCTGAATTTCTTTATCTTCATACCCCAGCGACTGAAGGATAGAAACAGCTTCACCGTACTCCTGCGGAATTTTAGAATGGGTTTCGGAGACAACGCCGGCAATATTAACTTTCATCAATTTATCTTTTAATTCAAGAATAATTTTCTGCGCCAATTTTGGTCCAACCCCCTTGGCTCTCGTTAATTCTTTATAATTCTGAGACTGCACAAGCGAAATTAATTCGTACAAATCGAACTCTCCAAGAAGCGTAAGCCCCATTTTAGTTCCCACTCCTGAGACTGATGTAAGAATTGTAAATATATCACGTGTTTCCCGTGTTAAAAAGCCGCAAAGATACATTGTATCTTCTTTATGAATAAGAGAAACAAAAATCTTAATTTCACTGTTTTTATCAGGCAGCTGTTCAAAATCGCTTGACGGAATTTCAAATCTGTATCCGACGCCGCTATTATCAACCGTTATAAAACATCCTTTTTCGGTTCTGCGTTTATCCTCAAGCAGCCCTTTTACATAATCAAACATACTCCCCCCTTTATTTACCCCTATTTACTCCTTCTTATTTACCCCTGGTTTATTCCTGCACCCCGCCAAACAATGATAATTGCGGCACCTTTCCAGCGTCCTCAAGCGATTTTTTCTTAACGGCAAGATTCTTTGCCATATCTCTCTGCATTCTTGACATCAAGTCCTCTGAGCGTTTAACAACACTGTTTGGCAGCCCCGCCATTTTGGCAACCTGTATACCGTAGCTTCTGCTTGCACCGCCCTGTACAATTTTTCTTAAAAATTCTATCTCTCCGTTCTGTTCCTCAACCGTTACCCTGTAATTCTTTATTTGCGGATAATTGGTAGTCATTACATTCAATTCATGATAGTGGGTTGCAAAAATACAACGCGCCTTTATCTTCGATGCAATAAATTCAGCCACTGACCAGGCAATGGCAACACCGTCATAAGTACTTGTACCGCGTCCGATTTCATCAATAAGAATAAAGCTTTTCTCCGTCGAAAAATTCAGAATATACGCCGTTTCACTCATTTCAACCATAAATGTTGAACGTCCGAGACTAAGGTCATCACTTGCTCCTACTCGGGTAAAGACTTTGTCTACTATTCCTATTCTTGCATAATCCGCAGGCACGTAAGAACCGATTTGCGCAAGTATTACTATCAAAGCATTCTGCCGCATATAAGTAGACTTACCTGCCATATTAGGTCCTGTCAGTATCATAAGCTGCGTTTTATCAGTAGTGTTTGCGGATATTTCCAAATCGTTACTTACGTATGCACCAAGCGGTAAAATCCTTTCGACAACCGGATGTCTGCCGTTTTTTATAGAAAAATCAAGAGATTCATCTATTTCCGGTTTAACATAATTATACTCAACCGCAACATTCGCAAACGAGAGCAGACAATCGAGTTTTGCGATTGACTCTGACAACTCTCTTATTATATCAACATACTCTTTTGTATAGGTTCTAAAGTCTGTAAACAATTTCTTTTCTAATTCCACAGACTTAACCTGTGCAGAAAGAACGTCATCCTCATGTTTCTTTAATTCCGGAGTAATGTATCTTTCCGCATTTGCAAGGGTTTGTTTCCGGACATAAAAATCAGGCACCTTTTGAGCGTTTGCATTTGTAACTTCAATATAAAACCCGAAAACTTTATTATAATCAACTTTTAAAGTACTTATTCCGGTCTTTTCTCTTTCCTGCGCTTCAAATTCATTTACCCACTGTTTACCCTTGGTAAGCAAATCGCGGAAATAATCAAGTTCCGAACTAACCCCGCGGCGCAGCATCCCGCCCTCTTTCATTGTCAGAGGGGCGTTATCATCAATTGTCCTCAGGATAATATCGTACAAATCCGTTATTTTATCCCTGTACGGCAATACATTATCAAGAACATTTATTCTGGCATCAATTACCGCATCAATAAGTTCCGGAACAACCGCAAGTGAATTACGCAAATTCAAGTAATCCCGCGGAGAACCGCTTTCATTGCTCAATTTTGATGAAAGCCGCTGAATATCGTACAATTCTCCAAGAAGTTTAGTAAGTTTCTCGCGCGTTTCATAATCATTTATAAGAGTTTCAACAACCATCTGGCGTTCTTTGATTTTATCGACACTCTTAAGCGGCTGGCAAATCCAGTTTCTTAAAAGTCTTGCCCCCATATTGGTAAGGGTCTTATCAACAGCCCAAAGCAGCGTTCCGACTTTTGTCTTATCCCGCATTGATTCAACAAGTTCCAAATTACGGCGGGTGCTTGTATCAAGCTGTACGAAATCAGACAGTTCATAAGTTTTTACTATATCAAACTTGGGCAGGCTGCCCTTCATATTTTCCCAGACGTAAGCAAGAATTGCTGACGCGGCACGATAAGCCAGTTTATAATCAGCATACCCTTCCCAGTTCTCTGAAAATGAGGGGTAAACACTCTTTAAATTATTGAGGGCAAACTTCTCTTCAAAAACCTTTGCTGGCAGTTATATAATTTAGTAATTTCCTCTGGCAGGTTCAAAACCTCTTCCGGTACAATTTGGAATGGTTGTATTTTCTGATTGGCTGAAGGACCTATAACTTCCGCAGGTTTAATCCTTGCAAGTTCTGTCTGTACAACGCCCAAATTTCCCTGTGTAGCTTTAAATTCACCTGTGGAAATATCCGCATACGCAAGTCCCCATTTTCCTTTTTCTTCAAAAATCGCACAAATATAATTGTTTGTATTATTCTCTAAAAAATCGCCTTCAATTATAGTACCCGCCGTAATTGTACGAACAACCCCGCGCTTAACTATTTCACCCTTTGCCACATCCTTAGGGTCTTCAAGCTGCTCGCAAATCGATACTTTACGCCCTTTTTCAATCAACTTTTGCAAATAACCGTCAACCGCTTTAACTGGAATACCCGCAAGCGGAACCCTTCCGTATACTTTGCCCGCATCCCTACCCGTCAGTGCAATTTCTAAATCCTTAGACAATGTAACAGCATCTTCAAAAAAGGTTTCATAAAAATCTCCCAGACGATAAAGCAGAACCGTGTCCGGATTTTCTCGTTTTATATTCAAATACTGCTGCATTACAGGCGTTGTGTCTTCAATATTTACATCGGCAGAGTTTATATAGTTGATTTCATTTTTTATCATAGTTATAATTTTACAATAAGTATAGACTGGGGCGCAAGTAATGTTTAGATTAATTAAAATAATATTTAACGCAGTAATACTGGTACTCGCAATAATCGGATTTAACACAATCGGCGGTCAAAAATATGTTGATGCGCTTGTTAAAAACGTTTCTTCTTTTATAAGAGACAACGCGCAGGAAAGCGCTAAAGAAATCGGAGACTTTTCCAATATAGACAAAGAATTTGAAATAAATAATACTTTTAAACTGCTTGGCTACAAAGGGGTTCTCTCCGCCCACAAAGCATCCGGACAAAGGCTTCTTATCCTCAACACCGGCAAAAAGCAACTCTTAAGCCAAACCGACATACAAAGCAAAGATATTGCAAACAAATTAAAAGACATGTTTGCAAAAACAAAATATCAGGCAGTCACAATAGAAGAATTAAAAGTAACCGAGCGCGGAATGATTACAGCAAAGGGGAAAAATGTTCCGTATGCAAAATTTGATGCAAAAATTTCCAAATTGCCCGTTAAAGACTACACCGGAATGATTGCAGTCCTAACAACAAAAAACGGTAACAATGAAATTTTAGCAGCCGTAAACGAAAAGAAGAAATATTCACAGCTTTTAACAAGAGAATTCTTCTCTAAAATACAGGAAAACAGTTAAGTTTATTGTTGTGATTCTTTATCCTTAATACAATCTTCGTCTCCTAAATAAAGACTGTTTTGAAATTTAAATTTCGCCGCACCTTCATCCAGAAAAATTGTGTCAGGATTATTATCATTTTTTAAATTAATCGTATTATATTTTGTGTATTCTCCCGAAAAATAAAACTTATCGCCCTTATCATCTGCCCCTTCAATAAGAAGTGAGTTAACATTATTAAATTTAACAGTTCCGTCATCCGCGACAAAAACAGTCGCAGAGTACTTACTGTTTATCACGTCACTACGTTGCATACCTTCAACTGTTGCACCCGTTTTCAGCGTAACAACAAATCGTTTGTTATTATTTATGTCATTGCTTAATTCTTGCTTTTTTACATCATTTTTTCTAAATTTAATCCCGCCTATTGTCAAATAATCATTTCCGCTCATAAAATTCTCCTATTCCCCGATGTCTAATTATATAAAGTAAATAAAAATTAAATTATTGCGTTATACCAAAACAATATTGCATAATTGTTACAAATAACTTATAAAGCCGCCAAAACACAGTAGAACATAGGATTTCCCCAATTTATACATCAAAATATACATTATGATGTATAAAACCTTGAATAGCCATTACCAGTTCAAATTTCAGGAGTAAAAGGTTGAATAAGAAGCGGAATTAATGCTAAACAATATTTATATACAATACATGTAATGTACCACATTAATTAACGGCACATTTTTCAAAAACTTTAATGATTCATGGTATATTTTTACAAAAATTTACAAAGGGGGCAGGGGTAA
>CALUTH010000080.1 GCA_944323635.1 Candidatus Gastranaerophilales bacterium | reverse complement strand
TAAAGAAAGCAGGAGTAACACAACTCCATTTACCCCTCTCTAAACTCAACCCGAGGCAAAATAACTCGCTGCGCTCAAACAAATTTTGCCCTGTCATTGTTTCGTTAAGAGACTGTAGGAAAAGAAAAAATTAGTTTTAATGTTTTATTCAATCAAGCTGCCGATTTTTTCCAAAAATACAACTTCATTAAAATCTTTTCTGAGCTTACGTACCGGCGCAGGTTCCGCCTCATACCCGAGTGTAATCATAGATGCGATTATTTCTTTTTTACCGAGTCCCAGTTTTGCCTTAACTTCTTCCGACAATTCATGATTTATTTCTGTCAACTCGTTTGACATTGCCCCGATAATACAGGACTTAACCCCGTTATCTTCAGCCTCAAGCATCATATAGGCAACCGCATAAGTCAACTGTTCCACGGTTCTCAGTTTTACGGTCGCTTCCCCGAGTACCGGCGGATAATAAGCGGGCATGGTCATGATATTTTCGATTGCCGCATCCGCTATACCTTTTTGTTTAAGGATTTTTGAAAACTCTTCTTTATCCCACGCACCTGTATCTGCAACACAGACAATAACACTGTCGCAGTTTTTTACATGCGGCTGATTGCATGCCAGCTTGGATAACAATTCTTTATTTTCCGCACTTCTTACGAGAATAAATTTCCATGACTGAACATTCATCCATGAAGGCGCAAGCCTGCCTGCATTAAGAATTGATTTTAAAACACTGACCGGAATTTCTTTATCCGAATACTTGCGGACGCTCTGTCTCTCTTCAATTATTTTCATATTTCCCCCCTTTTTTATACGCCATCCTGCTTATATTAATTATACCTCTTACCCGCTGCACACCAATGCACTAAGACACATATCATTTTCCCCTACCCCAGCTATTTTTCGCCGAGGACTATAGTAAAATCACTGTTTACACTATAGTTATGCGCGGGATCAAATATATACTGGCAGTTATCAATCTGCGGAATTTTTTTCCTTATATAGTCGAAAAATTCAGTGGTTACATTATTGTTATTGGCAACAAACTGCGTATGCGGGAGATAAGAGAGCTCCATGGTATTAACTTTATACCCCAGTTCTTCAAGCGCAGTCTTAATAACTTTAGCCTCTTCCGAACGTTTGGTTTCAAACATAAGCCCCGCAGTCAGATGCGCATAATCAACATCCGTCTTATCACGATATATTAAACGGTTTATTACCTCCTGCGTTTTTACGGGGTCAATAATCCAGTAGCTTATATACCCTTTCTGGTTCGGGGCACCGGGAAGAAGTGCTATTTCTATATGATTTTCGTCTAATCCGCGCAGATAATTTGCAAGCTGCGTAAGTTCAAATACACTCATGTCCGTCTTTACATACTTGTGCAGGACATTTATTACATCAGGGAGTTTTGCAATGGTAGAAGGGTTTTTTAATTTTTTCATAAAATGTTTCAAGAACCATTGCTGCCTGTGAGTACGTCCAATATCACCAAGTCCGTCTTTGCGGTATCTTAAATATCCGACAGCCTCATTACCGTCAAGGATTGTATCGCCTTTTTCAAGGTTGATAAACAATTTCCCTGAATAATCATTGTAGTGCATACTTTTTTCAACATAAATGGGCACCCCGCCGATTGCATCAACGACCTGTTTTACAGTTTCATCATTAACAATAATATATTTATCTATTCTAACACCGAGCATTTCTGTGATAGTTTTCTTCACCATATCAATTCCGCCTATAGCGTGGGCAGAGTTAATTTTTTGAACGCCATGATGCCCCGGCAGAATAACTTTACAATCTCTAGGGATTGTTATTGCATTAATAGTTTTATCTTTTGAATCAATATTAATCAAAATCATTGTATCAGAACGTGTGCCGCGCCAGATATCCGTACCGTTCAAATTTGTATCAACACCGAGAAGGAGAATGTTTTGTCTTTTGGGAAGAAACATTGAAGAAGAGGACTTTCTGTTGTCCCTTGCCGCATTATAGGCATCAAATTTTTGGGCAATAACACTGTCTGCCCCGAAAATTGAATCTATAACAGAATCCTGTTCGGCAAAATAAAGAACAATAACCGCAGCCAGACAAACGGCTACAACAATTGCAAAAAGAATTTTTACAAACTTTGAGGTATCATCTCTTTCTTTTTGTATATTTTTTAAAAAGATATTGTATTCTTCTTCGTGTACTGTCTTCATTATCTTTCACCGAACGGGAATATTATAGCCCGCTCAAACTGCAAAATCAAATCAAAAAGATAAATATTACTCAACCGGGTAAATATAGCTTTTTCGCCAGCCCCATGCGCCAGGTTCGCACAGCGGGAATGGGGTAAATATTTTCGTTACCAAACACTAAGACACTAAAAATCCCCGACTTTATGAGTCGGGGATTAACCGTAATTTTTTAAATTATAATGCTGCTTTTGCTGTATCAACAACAATTTGGAACGCTTCCGGTTCATTTACTGCCAATTCAGCAAGCATTTTTCTGTTTACTACAATGTTAGCTTTTTTGCATGCATTAACAAATCTTGAATAGCTCATACCGTTTGCTCTGACCGCAGCATTAATTCTGATAATCCAGAGTCTGCGCATATTACGTTTTGTAGCTTTTCTGTCTCTGTAAGCATATTTAAGCGCCTTCATAACAGCGGTGTTAGCTACCTTAAATATTCTGCTCCTTGCGCCCTTAAAACCTTTTGCTAACTTAAGTATTTTTTTATGCCTGTTACGGCTCACATTTCCACGTTTAATTCTCATTGTTCAACACTCCTATCTTGCATATTTCTTGTATGGTAACTCTTTTGAAACTAACTTAACGTGAGTTTCAGACACTACAGCGTTTTTGAATATTTTACGCTTTCTAGACTCGGACTTGTGTTGAAGCAAGTGACCGATACCGGCATGACGTCTTTCAATTTTTCCGCTGCCTGTTATTTTGTAACGTTTTGCAGCAGCTTTGTGTGTTTTCATTTTTGGCATTTTACATCTCCTTTTTCAAAGTTGTACAAAAACCGAGCAAGGCATACCAACGCGCTATACTTCGGCTAAATTAAATTTAGCACACAGAAAAACCGAATGCAAGTGTTTATACATCATTCTTTACATTTAATCGCACCGAACGCTCTTATGTATCCGTTCTCATAAGTAATCAAATAATACGCACCGTCTTTTATATATTCAATAGAGGCATTTCTATATGTAAAATCTTCAACAGGCGCCTCACCCCTTATATCCTTTGACGTATCAATTAAGCGCCGTATTTGTTCGTGTTTGCTTTCAAATTTTTTCTTTTTCTTATTTTTTCCGCTCTTTTCTTCTTCCATCCGCTTGTACATTTTCTGCAGTTCTTCTTTATTTTCGGCAATCTTAAACACCGGAATAACCGCAACAAGATTATGTGACTCAATCAGGAGAAGAAACTCCTTATCATCAGAAAGCGCCAGAATATAATGCCCCGGCTTTATAAAGTTACCATTATAATCCGGAATATAATCAACAATTGTTAATACAGGCTCAGGGGTACTCGGGAGAGAATACCTGTATATGCTGTCCTGACCAACAAATAATCCCGACTGTGAAAAACTGTAAGGAATCGTTCCCTCAACATTTCTTAAATTAGGTTTTACAGTATAATCAAAATCCAAATCTACAACTCCGATAACAGTTCAAATATTGTTTGTTTAACCGTTTTAAAATCACTCTCAAGCGCTCTTTGCTGTCCGAGAAAAATAAGCGACATATACTGTTCTGCATTACCGAGCCTGTTTTCTTTCAAAAGCAGCCTGTAGCTCTCCCTCATAAGCCGTTTTAACCTGTTACGTCTAACCGCACGCTTGTGTGTCTTTTTGCTTACCACAAATCCTGCTTTTGTCGGAATATCTTTTGTCTTCTTTAGCCCTGCAATAAGCGTAATTCCGTTTTTACGGTGCGAATTATTTACACGATACGTAGCATTAAACGCCGCTGAATTTTTTAGTCTGTATTTCTTTGGTAACATACTAAAATAATACAATAATTTAACAATTATATACAATATGGTGTTTTTAAGTAATGTTCATGCAATAATTTTATTGGAGGTATGAAATGTCTTTGACACTTGAGCAAAAACAAGGTTTAATAGCAGGTGACGGTCTTCTGCCAGTTAAGATGGCAAAAGCCGCAAAGGAAAACGGATTTGATGTCGTTGCAATTTCTTTATCAAATGATAACTGTGCACAGCTAAAAAAATACTGTTCAAAAGTATATTCATGCTGTCCTGGTGAAACTTTTAAAATTGAAAAAATCCTTAAAGATGAAGGAATTAAACAATTAACATTTCTTGGGAAAGTAAGTAAAAAAGTACTTCTTAAACGCCCGAAATTTGATATGAGGGCAATAGAATTTATAAAGCAAGCAATAAGGCTTAATGACGACAAAGTTATGCTCATGATAATAGAAGAGTTTGAAAAAGAAGGTATTACAATTCTTGACCAGACTATTTTTATAAAAGACCTTATGATACCTTCGGGAGTACTGGGAAAAGTTCAGCCTACACAATCTCAAATTGATGATGTAAACTACGGTTACTGGCTAGCTAAGGAAACCGGCAAACTCGACATAGGTCAATCCGTTGTCATAAAAGACAAAATGATTATGGCAGTTGAAGCAATTGAAGGCACCGATGCCTGTATAAAACGCGGATGCAAAATTGCGAAGAAAAAAGGCAGAGTAATTAAAGTCTCCAAGCCTAATCAGGATAAACGTTTTGACATTCCTGCAGTGGGCTTAAGAACAATAAAAACAATGCACAAATACAAAGCGGATCTTCTTGCAGTTGAAGCCAACGAAACAATTATTGTTGATCAGGAAAAAGTAGTAGAATACGCAAACAAACACAATATAGTAATAATGGCGGTATAATGAAAAAGATTTTTATCATAACCGGAGAATACTCCGGCGACACTCACGCTGCAGCGGTAGCACGCAAATTAAGAGAATGTTCGTCAGAAATAATTATAGAAGGTATCGGCGGAGAACAAATGGAAGCCGAAGGTGTAAAGCTTTTCCACAACCATAGTAAAATGGGTGCAGTAGGGCTTTCCCCGCAAATTATTATTGATCATATCAAGCTGGGGAAAGAAACCGTTGATTATATTTTAAACAGTTACAAACCCGATTTGGTACTGCTTGTAGATTATGGCGGGTTTAACCTTAAAATTGCCCAATTCTTAAAAAAGCATAAATTTGAAGGCAAAATATTTTACTATATCCCGCCGCAAATCTGGGCATCAAGAAAATACAGAATCAAAACAGTTAAAAAATACATTGATAAAGTACTCTGTATTTTCCCGTTCGAAGAAGAAATGTATAAAGAGTATGGGATTGACGTTCACTACTGCGGGCATCCTTTAATTTCGCAGCTTCCCGAAAAAGCAGACAAAACAGATTTTTTTGAAAAACACGGATTTACCCCTGAGAAACCGCTTGTTGCAATATTTCCCGGGTCACGCAAATTTGAACTTAAATACCTTATGAAATTATTTATAGACTCGGCAAAAACGCTTAAGCGCAAACATCCGGATTTGCAGGTGTGTTTCTCTATGGCGCCGAATATTAATCATGAATTGTATTATAAGTATTTTAAAAACTGTGATTTTAAAGTTATACAGGGCGAAAACCAGGCTCTGCTTTCGGTTTCAGATGCTTTAATACTCGCCTCAGGAACCGTAGCACTGGAAGCCGCACTTTATAATACCCCGCTTATCATTGCATACAGGGCTCCATGGATATTTTACTTAATATACCTTATTGTACGCTGTATTGATAAAGTATCACTGCCAAATATAATTTGCAACAAAATAATAGTTCCGGAACTGGTCCAGCCAAAAGCTACCCACGATAACATTGTTTTTGAAGAAGAACGACTTTTATACGATAAAAAACGCAGAGAACAGCAAATAAAAGAGCTGGAAGAAGTAAAAGAAAAATTATCTGATAAATGTTCTTCATCAGAAGCGGCAAAAGTTATTTGGGAAGCCGTTATAGAAAAATAGCAAAACTTGTTAATTGATTGAAAATTTACTTTTTTGTTAAAATAATGAAAATGGGTAAAACTATGTCAAATACTGATAAACAACAAAATCAAAAACATGCAATGCGCAACGCCAAGTTTTTTAACAGATGGCGCAGAATCTTTTTGTTTCTTGTAACAAACGTATTTTATATGATACGTTTTAAACTGGTATATCGTTTGGAAGTATATGGAAAAGAAAATATACCTGCGGATAACAAATACATTGTAGCAGCCAACCACCTTTCAACTCTTGATCCGCCGCTTGTTTGCTCTGTTATGAAACGCGGCGTTGCCTATATGGCAAAGAAAGAATTATTTGATAACCCGTTTATGCGCTGGTGGTTGAACTGGCTGGGTGCATTCGCCGTAGACAGAGAAAAGCTGGGTGTATCAACAATAAGAACAGTAATGGGGATAAAAGATACGAACTGGGTACTCGGAATTTTCCCACAGGGAACAAGACAGGAACCCGGAGAAATCAGCGATATAACAAAAGGCTTCGCATCACTTGCTAAAACTACAAAATGTGCTATATTACCGGTAGGGATAACCGGTACAGAACAGGTACGACGTCTTCCGTTCAGCGGAAAAATTATTGTAAGAATTGGTGAAGCCATACCTTATTCTGATAACGTAGATGACATGGTAAACAAATGGGGCGAAGCCATTGAAAAACTAACCGGATTTAAATATACAGGCTCAATAAAACATTAATATTATTATAAAATTTAAGGATAAAGAAGTATGACTAAAAATTACAACAGACGCACAGAAAAAGATTACGGCTTATTAAGAAAGGCTTTTTATTTATCTTTCTTATACTTCGTAGTAGCACCTGTTGCAAAATTAATGTACAACATAAAAGTTGAGGGTAGAGAAAACGTACCCAAAGGTTCTCATTATATATATGCAGGAAACCATGTATCATACCTTGATCCGCCGTTATTAACTTACGCAACAGGCGGCAGATTTATTGCGTATATGGCAAAACAAGAACTTTTTGATGCAAAAAATCTTCTTTTAAGAACACTTGTAAGATGGCTCGGGGCATTTGCCGTAAACAGGGACAAGCCTGAAATTGCAACATTCAAAACAGTTAAAGCTATTTTTAATACAAAAGACTGGGCGCTCGGTATTTTTCCGCAAGGCGGGATAAGAAAAGATACAAACAAAATTGAAAACATTCACAAGGGGTTTGTCTTGTTTGCAAAAAAATTCAAAGCAGATATTATACCTGTTGCCATCTGCGGGTATGACGGCTATGCAAAAAAACTTTTTGAAAAACATTTAACAATGAAAGTAGGGAAACCTATCTCTTATGAATTGCCGGAAGATGAAATTGTTAACCTGTGGGTTAAACAAATCTGCGAATTTACAGGATTAGAACCGGGTGATGAATATAAATCAGTAATGCAAACAGTAGACGCCAGCCAGCTTGAACAGCGTGAACCAGCATTTAATTAATTAACAAAAAATAAAAAAAGCGGCTTATAATTAAGCCGCTTTTTTTATATAAACCTATTAGTTAATTTTGAAATTAGTTGAATAATTTTGTCCTTTGTTCGGATAATTTTCCTGAACATTATCGTAATTACCAGCTTCTGCTCTCTTTCTTTCAAGAGTAACCTGACCGTTCTTAACAACTTCATGAAGCTGATTTATATTTTGTTCAAGGTTAACCAGTACTTGTTCGGCATAAATGTTTGCACCTTCTCTGGTTCTTGAGGCATCATCCATTGCCTGAAGCCTTATATTCTCGGCTTCATCAAGAGCTTTGCGTCTAATACCTTCACAGTCATTTATAACGCTTTCTTTAATTTTTTCTGCTTCTTTTTGAACAGCCCTGAGCAAATCAGATTCGCTCAACAAACGTGCCGCTTCTGCCTGTGCATCTGTTATTATTTTTTCAGCTTTTTGTTGTGCGTCAAAAAGCACTTCATCTTTTCTTCTTAATAAAGCACGTGCATCACGAATTTCATCAGGAAGTGCAGCATATATTTTATCCATCAAATTGTTAGCAGTTTCTTTTTTTACAACGACAAGGAAATTACCAATCAATGGCATCCCATTATCAAGAACTTCCTCAAGTTCTTTCATCAAATTAAATATTAAATCCTGCTGAGTATTCATTTAAAATAATTCTCCATGATTCTATACCATGAATTTTACGATAAATTAGAGATAAAAGTCAACTTAAATTATCGGTTTTCAAGAATTGCCTTAATTTTCATCTCATCATTTTCTACTGTTGTACAAATTGTAGCCAACAAACTTTCTAATTCTTTCACATTAATAAGTGCATACCCCATTTTATTAAGAAAATTTTTGCTAATAAACAATTTATCCAACTGTTCAAGCAATTTGAAAGACTGAAAAGAAGTCTTCATTCCGCTCTTTCTTGCATGACGTAAGGCCTCAGGCATATCCTTGTACATTAAGGCTAAAAAATCCTCTATTTCCTGCGTTTTGATAAGCATTTTTTTACCAATTGTACAAACCTTTGCTCTCATTACTCTGCCCGGAATTTGTTTTAATTTCTGAATAAAAGCTTTAATATCTGACATAATTCCACTACTAATTAAAAATAAATAATTACCACATCTCTAACATTCTAACAATCAACATATACCTTAGTCAAGTATTCTCCTACAGGCGGAGGAACAAACTTTGATATATCGCCCTTATTAAAAAGGATTTCACGCACACTGCTCGATGAAATAAAAGTATATTCAGGTCTTGTTATAAGAAAAACTGTTTTAATTTCATTAGCAAGCGCACTGTTTGTCTGGGATAATTGCATTTCATACTCAAAATCAGAAACGGCGCGCAAGCCACGCAGCAAAACACAGGCTCCCCGTTTTCTTGCATATTCTATAGTTAACCCGTCAAAAGCATCTACTTCTACATTTTTAAGGTGTGAAACACTTGCTTTAACAAGTTCTTTTCGAATTTCAGGCTTCAAAAATCCGGTCTTGTTACAGTTATAAGAAACCGCAATAATAACTTTATCAAAAATTTCAGCACCGCGCTCAAGAACATCTAAATGTCCGTATGTAATCGGATCAAAGCTTCCGGGATATATTGCTATCTTCATTTTTCACCTCGTTTTTGATTATAGCATAAAGAGATTATTTTATAATTTTAACCAGTACCTGATACAATTCATTAATCGGAGTTGACCAGTCACCATTTTTAACCTGCTTAAACATTTTAATACCGCTGTACCAGTCATTATGGTTCATATCCAGATGCCAGCGCCAATTATAATCCATTGGAAGGAGCATATATCCCTTTTTACCGATTGCACCTGCCAGATGCACTAAAGAGGTATCGTTGCAAATTACAAAATCAAGATTATCCAATGCTGCGGCTGTATCAGAAAAATTATCGAATTCCTTGCTCATATCAATAATAGGGAATTGACTCTGCAGTTTTTCGACTTCTTCAGCCCCATCACCTGTCTGGAATGAATAAAACTGGACATTTGGAAGTTTAAATAACGGGTAAAAAGCTTCTACATTAATAACTCTGTCAGTTTCTGATGCTGTATTTCCCTGCCACTTTATCCCGATTTTTATTTTATCATTGTTGAAAAATTTTTGTCTGAATATCTCTTTTTTCTTCGGGTTAGG
>CALUTH010000079.1 GCA_944323635.1 Candidatus Gastranaerophilales bacterium | reverse complement strand
CTGTGCATGATTTATATGATATTATTTTACCAGATAAAAAAAAAGTAGGTAGCATGTAATGATTCTGGATTTGTTGTCGTCTATAAAAAACGAAATGCTTTCATATTTTGTACCGGAAAAAATAAAATACAAAGTAACCGGAGAATGTAAAAAGTGCGGAAAATGCTGCCGGTATATGTATAGCGTGGATAAATATTCGCCTTCGGATTTTAAAATAATGCAATTTCTTTTTCCTGCATACAGAAGATTTTATATAAAAGGAACTGATGATTCGGGCAATCTTATTTTTGCCTGCAAGTATGTTACGGATGATGGATTATGCAGTGTGTATAATAAGCGTTTGAAGATGTGTAAGAATTACCCTGCAAAATCAATACGTTTCTATGGACAATTACATGAGGGATGCGGATATAGAATAGAAAAGCCCGACTTTAAATCTTATTTAAATAAAGCAAAATAGTTATTTTTGAAGCGGTTTCCCGTCAGCGGTTTTGAAAGTATTTAAACAAATATTAATTAAGTCCACCAGTACCCACACTCCGCAGATAAATATTCCTATTCCAACCCAACCGAGTAAGAGAGTAATCAAAAGCATTGTAATGCCGCTGCCTGTTTTTCCTACATAGAATCTGTGAGCTCCGAAACCTCCTAGAAATATACATAATAACAGCGCTGCAACCCAACTTTTGCCGGTGTTATCTGCTGTTGGCACCGGCTTGCCTGTTGCAACTCCGCAATGAACACAAATTACAGCCTTATCATCTATTTCTTGTCCGCAATTCTGACAGTACATATATTTCTCCTTGTTTTAGAATTGTAGCACATTATAAAAGTAAATTCAATTTGTTGGCTATTACCCGCCG
Organism: Candidatus Gastranaerophilales bacterium; assembly: GCA_944323635.1. GTDB lineage: Bacteria > Cyanobacteriota > Vampirovibrionia > Gastranaerophilales > Gastranaerophilaceae > CALUTH01. The sequence continues at coordinate 8,834 of CALUTH010000079.1, read as the reverse complement.
CAAACTTTGCAGGGAATCCCGCCGCGGTTTATTGCTTCTTTTTTATCTATTTTTATACAATTGACAGTACACTTTGCAGCCCATCTGCACCATAACTGATGATACTTTAGTGTTTTAGTATTAAATAATACCATCTCAGCAAAGGTTATTGTTGAGGATAAAAATAGGAATGCAAGTATAGAAAGTATAATTTTTTTCATCAAATTTTTCCTGTGTTAATGATTTTATAATTATTTGTAATATTAACACAATTAATAATAATTTGTACAAAATTTGTACAAAATCAATTAATCCAAACGAAAAAATATGCGCTTGGCGCGATTTTCTTGCTCGCTCGCATTAAACGGCAATTCCGCGTTTTGCTAAATTTAGCAAAACGCTCCAGCCTCTGCTCGCTCGCGCCGAACGCAGTATGATGCTGGTGCATCAGGCTTTCTCATTTTTGCAAAACAGCAAAATAAAAGAGGACTAATGTCCTCTTTTATTTTGCGCTTGGCGCGATTCGAACGCGCGACCTATCCCTTAAAAGGGGAGTGCTCTACCTGCTGAGCTACAAGCGCATATTTATAGAATTTATCAAAACAACCAGTCTGCTATTTATACTTAGTAGTCCTTCATTCCGGCCGCCTGGCTGCCAACTATTTTAATATACCAAGAACATTTTTTATCGTCAAGCGGTTTTATTTTGTAAAACATTTAAAAATTCTTTATGTAACCTTACATTGTGTACGCGCAGGTAATCAACGCGTTTTTCAATTAGACGGCTGTTTATTGCAAGTGTATAAATATCTTTTTCTTCATTCTCTCCGCTGCCGAGAAAACTTTTTCTTGATGTCCCTACCATAACAGGGTACTTGAGAGTATAAAAATCTTCAATATGCGCGAGTATATCAAGATTATCCTGTTTGGTCTTACCAAACCCTATACCCGGATCAATTATTATATTTTCAATCCCCAGAGACTTTGCAAATTCAACTTTTTTGTACAGTGCAAGATAAATATCTTCAACAACATTATTATAATGCGGATTATCCTGCATTTTGTCGGGTGTACCCTGTGAGTGTTGGAGAATTACTGCTGCATTGTATTTTGCAATAATTTCCGGCATGCTTTTGTCATAATCGAACCCTGATACATCGTTAATAATGTAAGTTCCTCTTTTAAGAACTTTTGCAGAACGCGTATCAATACTAATCGGGATAGTAATGTTTTCTTTTTCTATAAAATCTAAAACAGGTAAAATCCTTTTAAGCTGGGTATCGGCATCAACGGGAGAAGAATATGGTTTTGTAGATTCCGCGCCGATGTCTATCCCGTCAGCCCCGTTATTAATCAATTCTGACAAATGTCTTTTTGCATCCTCAAGATCTAAATATTTGCCCCCGTCGGAAAAAGAATTGTCCGTGATGTTTAATATACCAATTATTTTTGATACTGGTCGTTCTTCAGGTTCACAAATAAAGAGTAGTTTTTCTGCCAGATTTTTTAATCCGAACGGTTGAAAAACCAGTTTCTGTGCTATCTTTTTTAATTCGGAAACTGCTGCGGTAATAATTACATCAGACTTTTCTATTTTACCGGTGATTACCTCTCTATGCGTCATACAATCGGCGCCGGCAGAGATTGCGGTTTGTTTTAAAATATTAGCCTGTGCGGGGGTGAGAGAATACACTTTTATTAGTTTAAAATCCAGTTTATCTGCCGCCCTAAACGCATAAGAAGAGTCAAACCCTATTCGGGCTAACTCTTCTTCTTCATTAATATTATTGAGTTCTCTTAAAACAAAATCCTGCAATTATTCTTCGCTTTCTAATGACTGATGTCCGGTTTTGTGGGATTTTAGTGTTACACCGCGTTTTGAAGTCTGGATAAATTCTATCATATCCTCAACAAGCTGGTTAACCGGAAGTTCTTTTTTTATTTTTTCAATTGCCTGAGACGTATTGTATTCATCAGAGATGAGAAGTTTGAACGCATCGTAAGCTATGGTTCTGTCTTCCTGAGAAAATCCTCTTCTTTTTAGTGCAACAACATTCAAGCCGCGCGGGATTGGCGGTCTGCCTTCGCCTTTTGAGTAGGGAAGAATGTCCTGTCTTGCAGCAGAAAATCCGCTTATTATCGCCATTTTCCCGATTCTGATATTTTGGTGGAAAACACTCATTCCGCCGACAAATGCACCAAACCCGACATGTACGTGCCCGCCGAGTGTAACGAGGTTTGCAAGTATAACCTGATCTTCTAAAACACAGTTATGAGCAACATGTGAACCGACCATTAACAAACATTTTTTGCCGACTCTGGTTGTAAAATCACCGCAAGCAGCACCTCTGTGAATAGTCACATTTTCTTTAATGATGGTATCATCACCGATAACAACTTTTGTGGGTTCACCCTTGTATCCGAGGTCTTGCGGCTCGGAGCCGATAGTTGCAAATGGTGATATTGTACAGCGTTCACCTATTTCCGCAAATTCAATATAGGCATTTGCTATTACTCTTGTTTTGCTTCCGATTGTTACATTTTCGCCTATAACAACGTTAGGTCCGATTATTGCATCATCTGCAATTTTTGCACTCGGGTGAATTACTGCACTTTTGTCAATCATTTTATACTCCTCTTACTGAATTCTTTTTACAAATTTAAGTAAAGTATAAAAAAACGCTTTGTTTTTAAATTTTTATATTATTTTAATATGAAAAATCCCGACCAATTGGTCGGGATTTTTGAAATAAATCTTACGCTTGCGGCGGGAAATTTTTTTCCATATCGTAAATCATATCTCTGAATGGAGGGGTTTTGTTTCCTTTTGCAAGAGTCATTGCGCCAAAACCCAGAGTTGTAAGAGCGATAGGGGCAATTGAAATTAAACGTCCCCATTTATTTTTGAGGAAAGAGCCGCCAAGTAATGCCAATAGTGAAGCAGCCGCAACAGAACCGCCCATTATATTTTTACGTCTTACACCCTTTTTGTGCTGGGTTTCCAGTACCGAAACAAATTGATCAACTTCCTGCGGGGATAATCTTGCCGGCGGATTATTAACACCTGTTTGAACTTGAACGGGTGCATGTGTATTAACGGGATAGCCTGCCGTGTTTGGAGAAATACCTTGTACCATAATTCTTCCTTTCTATAACTAACCTTATACCATTACAAATATAACTAACCTTACTTTTATAAAAACAATATTAGTAAAATAATTGCTAATAAAAATTATAATGTAACGAAAAATTTACAAAAAGTGATAACATATTTTACTTGAATTTATGTGTTCAGCAGATATAATAAGTTATAGTCTCACAAGGGGCAGACTTTGTGAGGGCGGTGGTTGAAAACTGAAGATGGGCAGAACCCTATGATAGATATATCAGGCTGTGCGCCCGTGAAGTTGATAAAGTTTGATAATTGAATATCGGGATGTAGCAGGTTCCATGTTTACAAAGCTGCCTGCGGCAGGTTTGTAAATAGGGCAGGCGAATGGAGAGCCCTAAGGGCTCGATGGAGCCGTATGAAAGATATACCAAGCTGCGCCCGCAAAGTTGATAAAGTTTGAAAATTGAATATCGGGATGTAGCGCAGCTTGGTAGCGCACCTCGCTTGGGACGAGGGGGTCGCACGTTCAAATCGTGTCATCCCGACCATTTAAAAGAGAGGGTAGCCCTCTCTTTTTTATTTATTAGTGTAAAATTTAGGAGGAAGGTATTATGGGCAAAATTTTTGGTATTTCGGACAATCCTGTTTCTACAATTGGAGGTTCATTAAACCCTGTAACTTATGAAAAGAAGGAGCAGCCGGTAACAATTATTAATAAACAGATAAATAATGCTGATAAGTTTGTACCTTCTGAAAAACTGCCCAAATCCAATTCGTTTGTAAAAATGCGTAATGGTGTAGGCAAATTAATGTCGCATTTTAGTAAAAAATTCATTAAAAAATAAAATCCCGCCGGTATTTTTTCGGTGCGGCGGTTATTTTATTGTAATTACTATAATACAAAAGGCAGGTTTTACCCTGCCTTTTGGTTTTCGCATTTTCTTAATCCGTAAGAAACCTGCAAGATGCTTAACAGCAGCAGCAAGCTTCTTTTCTTGCGTTCTTTTGACCGTTAAAAGCCTTTAATCCGCGGTATACAGCGGCAGAACCGAGTTGTTGCTCAATTCTGATTAATTGGTTATACTTAGCAATTCTGTCAGATCTTGATGCAGAACCTGTTTTGATTTGACCGCAGTTTGTAGCAACGGCGAGGTCTGCAATGAAAGTATCTTCAGTTTCACCTGAACGGTGAGAAGAAATTGCTGTGTAACCTGCTTCGTGAGCCATTGAAATAGCTTGTAAAGTTTCGGTTAAAGTACCGATTTGGTTAACTTTGATAAGGATTGAGTTAGCAACTTGTTTTTCGATACCTTGAGCGAGTCTCTTAGTGTTAGTAACGAACAAGTCATCACCAACTAATTGACATCTGTCACCGATTCTGTCGGTTAACATTTTCCAGCCTTCCCAATCTTCTTCAGCCATACCGTCTTCGATTGATATAATCGGGTATTTGTCAACCCAGGAAACTAAGAAGTCAACCATTTCTTCTCTTGAAAGTGTTTTGTTTTCGCCTGCAAGAACGTATTTGCCGTTATCGTAGAATTCAGAAGAAGCAACGTCTAAGCAGATTTTGATTTGGTCTGTAGTATAACCTGCTTTTTGGATAGCTTCAAGGATAACTTCAATACCTTCAGCGTTAGAACCGAGGTTAGGAGCGAAACCGCCTTCATCACCTACGGATGTAACCAGACCTTTTGACTTAAGAACAGCTTTAAGGTTGTGGAATACTTCAGAGCCCATTCTGATAGCCTCTTGGAAAGAAGAAGCCCCTACAGGAGCAATCATAAATTCCTGGAAGTCGATATTGTTATCAGCGTGAGCACCGCCGTTAATAATGTTCATCATAGGAACAGGAAGTGTAACAGCGTTGATACCGCCTAAGTATCTGTATAAAGGCATTTCGTATGCTAAAGAGCAAGCCTTAGCGCATGCTAAAGAAACGCCGAGGATAGCGTTAGCGCCTAATTTAGATTTGTTTTCTGTACCGTCAAGGTCAAGCATTAATTTGTCGATTGCTTGTTGGTTAGCAGCATCTTCACCGATTAATTCCGGTGCAATGATAGAGTTTACGTTATCAACTGCTTTTAAAACACCTTTGCCTAAGTAAACTGATTTATCGCCGTCACGGAGTTCCAATGCTTCGAAAATACCTGTAGAAGCGCCTGAAGGAACAGCTGCACGACCCACAACGCCGCATGATAAAGTAACATCTACTTCAACAGTCGGGTTGCCTCTTGAGTCTAAAATTTGTCTTGCGACTACATCTTCAATGATTGTTGGCATATTATTTCTTCCTTTCTTAAAAATTAATTTACCAAGATATTTATTACCATAAAAAGGTTTAATTTGCAATATTTGTGTGTATTAAGAATTGTTTTTGCTCTTGAAATTTTCTGCTGCCAAAATGTTTTGGTTCTGAAAATTATTCAGCGGAAATGTATCCTCTTAAAGCAGTGTATGCAGCGACATAAGGGGACGCAAGATAAATGAACCCTTTTGTGTTGCCCATTCTGCCCTGAAAGTTTCTGTTCTGGGTTGCAAGACAGACTTCGCCGTCACCTAAGATACCGGCGTGAACGCCTACGCACGGTCCGCATCCGGGAGCCATAATTGCGGCGTTAGCCTCTACAAAAATATCTATCAAACCTTCTTTTAGGGCTTGCTTGAATACATCTTTTGATGCAGGAGAGATAATCATCCTTACATCGGGGTGAACCGTTTTGCCTTTCAATATTTCTGCGGCAACCCTCAAATCTTCGATTCTTCCGTTTGTGCAGGTGCCTAAGAATACCTGATTAACTTTCACATCTTTTAATTCTTCAACCGGCTTTGTATTGTCTACCGTATGCGGGCAGGAAACCGTGTGAGGAACGGAACCTGCGTCAATAACGATTATTCTTTCGTAATTGGCGTCGGGGTCGGGGAGAATTTGTTTAAACTTGTCCTCCCTTCCTCTTTGTTTTAAAAACTCTTTTGTCTTGTCGTCTGCGACAAATAAACCGCATTTTGCGCCGGCTTCAACCGCCATGTTTGCAAGCGTGAACCTTTCTGACATTGACATCTTGTTTATTGTATCGCCGCAAAATTCAAGCGCTTTGTAGGTTGCACCGTCAGCACCAATCATACCGATAAGGTGGAGCATCAAATCTTTTGAACAGACGCCGGGCTTGAATGTTCCGTTTACAACGATTTTGAAGGTTGCAGGGACTTTTAACCAGGTTTTACCCAGAGCCATTGCTACTGCAATATCGGTAGAGCCCATACCTGTTGCAAAAGCGCCCAGCGCGCCGGATGTACATGTGTGTGAATCCGCGCCTACAAGAACCTCACCGGGGTTAACGTAGGTTTCAATAAGTCTCTGGTGGCAAACTCCCGAACCGACATCCGAGAGGACAGCGCCGTACTCTTTAGAAAATTCTCTTAGTACCATGTGCGTGTTAGATAGTTCTTTGCGCGGGCTCGGGGATGCGTGATCTATAAAAAGAATTGTCCGCTCCGGATTGTTGAGTTTTTGTTTTCCCAACTTTTTAAACTCCGCAACCGTCAGAGGACCTGTTCCGTCCTGAACTGCGGCTACATCAACCTTTGATATAACGAGTTCTCCCGCCTTAACATCTTTTCCCGCGTGGTTTGAAATAATTTTTTCTACAAGTGTCTGCCCCATAATTTCCCCTTTTTTATTTTAGATTATAACACAAAGTACAATTTGCGGAGAGTTTATCCAATATAACCAATGATTAAATGTAACAGAATGTTAAGACGAATTTCAAAAGGGCGAAAACGCAGCAGCCGCGCGGAATATAATATAATATAATATAATATAATATAATATAATATAACGCGCGCAATTAATTGTAATTCCCGGTTTTAATATAAATATAGGATTGTTAAATAGGAAATAAAATGAAAGGGGAATTACTATGACAAGATTTACACCATTAATTAAATTGGCAAAACAAGCGCCGTCGTTTTTGAATAACACGGCAAAAACCGCACAGAAAAAATTTACGCCGACTGCAAATTTGATTAACCAAAGAGTGCTGACAACTGCACCGGATGGTTATAAAATCAGCGCGGCCTTTAAAGACTTATCAGATACTTTTATCAAACATACTCCTGATGTATCAGGTATTACTAATTCAATAAAACTGGCACCGTCGTTTTTGAACAGTGCGGCAAAAACTGTAAAGGGCAAATTTACGCCAACTGCAAATTTGATTAATGAAAAAATACTGACAACTGAAACGTATGGTCATAAAATCAGCGCGTCTTTTAAAGAATTGATGGCAAATATGAATAAAATGATAAAAGATATTTAAAAATTTTGATGTTGAAAAATAAGGAGGACTTTGCGCCCCCTCCATTCAATTAAAAAAGGGTAAGGAGGCAACCAATGACACATATTCAGCCAATAGCAAGCAATACTGCAGCGCCAACAATAAAACCGGCTTTTACATCAGCGCCGGATAATAAACCCGCGGCGGATATTCAGGAAAAGAAAACAAGTAATACCGTAAAAGCGGTTATCGGTACGGCAGGCGCTCTTGCGATTGCGGCAACTATAATCGGCGGAATACGCTATAAAAAGGGAAAAGACATTGCTAAAGAAGTTAAAGAACTTATGAAAACCTGCAAGATCGGATACTCTGCCCAGCATGTAAAAAATAACTATAATAATAATGAACAAATAGCAAAACGGCTTGAAGAGATAAGCAAATTAAAACCCAAAGAACAGTTAAGCGCGTTAAAGCTGCTGGAAACAGATATGAGTAATTTAAACCTGCTTGCCTACTGGCGGCGAATGGACGGCAAGGGGGTAAGCAAAGTTATGGACACGGTGCCGGCAGAGGTAAAAAAAGCACTGGATGATAATGATATTCTAAAAGCAGCGGAATTATACAGACAGCTTGGAGTAAATCTGCCTAAAGGACGGGTTCTCTCTAATAATGGTGCGACTGTTGCGGAAACAATAGAAAATACCTTCGGCAAAGGGTCAAAAATTAAACCGCATACCTATGATAAAGCGCAGGAATATGATGTAATCACCGTGTATAGAAATCAAGGCGGATACAAGGAGGGTTATGTAAATTCTAAAAATGAAATTATCTCCGGTCCTAATGGGGTTATGCCTAAAGATGATGATATCTTATGTAGAAGTATCTCGCATGCGGACACAATTAAAGCTGTAGGCGGAAATAAGAAGGATTTTGCGGTTTTAGAAGGAACTGTCCACGGTTCTAACAGGCGGCAGGTGCAGCTGTATATTAATGGACCTGAAAGAGATACTGCCGGTCGCGCTATTCCTTATAAAATCAATATATTGTCTCCGGACGGCAATCTGACTCCCGTACAAAAGGATTTGTTAGAACTTGCCAAAAACCCGGGAAAATTTGATCGCAGAATTTTTGACAGAATACTGGAAGGTCCTGAAACAGTGCAGGAAATGATAGACGGGGTTACGCACGTAAATACTTATAAGTATCTTAATTACGATTTGATACTCTCTGCTATCCAATCAATGGTGAAGTAAGGCAATAATTTAATCGTGGGCTGCGCCCCCTATTAAAATAAACTCTTTCCCTGCGCCCTACGGGCGCGGAGGAGAGGGATTTGTCGGGCTAAAGCCCAACCTATTACTACTAAAATGTCATCCCGAACTTGTTTCGGGATCTTACCAGCAAACAAGTATAACGCCACGTTGATAAGATGCTGAAGCGCGAATGAGCAGAGGCTGGAGGGCAAA
>CALUTH010000078.1 GCA_944323635.1 Candidatus Gastranaerophilales bacterium | reverse complement strand
TTCAGAAAGCTTTCGAGGCAATGGCATTCTTATGTAAATAAATCCCCCTATGCCGAGGTAAAGTTTAAAGAACTGGGTAAGGCTTATGAAACGCTGATTGATGATAACAAACGTGCAACTTACGACCGGTTTGGCGAAGACGGACTTAAAAATGCCGGATTCGGTTCCGGGCCGTTTGATGCGGGTTTTGGTGGTCTGGATGAAATATTTAATTCGTTCTTCGGCGGCTTTGGTTTTGGCGGCGGGCGCTCTTACGACCCCAATGCTCCGCAGCGCGGCGATGATTTGAGGCTTGATATTGAAATCGATTTTGAACAGGCTGTTTTCGGTATGGAAAAAGAGGTTACAATAGAACACCTTGAAAAGTGCACGACCTGCAGCGGTACCGGCGCAAAACCGGGAACCTCGCCGACCGTTTGTAAAACTTGCGGCGGTACGGGAAAAGTTCAGCAAACTACACAAACAATTCTCGGGCATTTTACTCAGATTGTTCAATGTCCGCATTGTAAAGGTACAGGTAAAACAATAGATTCTCCCTGTCCGGACTGCAAAGGGCACGGGCGTGTTAACAGAGAAAAGAAAATTGAACTTAAAATTCCTGCAGGTGTGGATAACGGTTCAAAAATGCGTTTATCCGGCGAAGGTGATGCGGGAGTTAACGGTGGAACGCCCGGTGATGTTTACGTTGTCATCCATGTAAAACATTCTGATTATTATCAGAGAGAAGGTGCGGATGTTTATACCAAACTCGATGTATCACCCGCACAGGCTGTAATCGGTGACAGTGTTGTAATCAAAACACTTGACGGTGATAAAGAAATTAATATTCCCGCAGGTATTCAGAGCGGGCGTACGGTTAAAATAAAAGGTGCCGGTGTACCGCTTATTTCCCGTCCGTCAAACCGCGGCGACCATATAGTTGTTGTTAATGTTGTTACTCCGACAAAGATTTCTAATGAAGAAAAACAACTCTATCAAAGATTATTGGAACTTGGTAAAAATAAAAAAGTTTCGGTTGGTGAAAAAATCAGAGGAGCATTTAAGTAGTGAGAAAGATTTTATTTTTATGCCTTTCTGTGTTGTTAGCCTCTAACACTGTGTTTGCGGCAAAACTTCCTGCAGAAATTACGGAATTTATAAACAAAAGCTATCCGGGGGCTGAAATCCGTTTTGACGGTGTAATTATACTCCCTGACAGTACAATTTATCTTCCTCTCTATCCGGCGCCGGCAAAAGAGGTTCAGGTACTTGAAGTAGAAACTTCTTATCCTGCAAATACGCCTTTTTATAAAAAGCCGGATGTTGTAATTTTTAACAACGATTTTGTGCTCTTAAAAGTTATTACCGATAAAAACGGCAAGAAAACGGTTTTAAACCTTGACCCGCCCCCGCCGGAAGTAAGGAACGGACTTTTGCCGCAGGATATGCTTGTTCCGCGCGGGCTTATCATTCCGGAAAATATTAAAGGTATTATGGGGAACCTTAAAATCGAAACACAGGCAGACAGATATATAAGGTTAGAGCCCGAAAAAAATGATTTTACAAAAACAATTTCTTATCAAAAACAGGTGCCTACACCTGTTCCGCTTATTGATGCTTTAAAGAATAAGGTTTTATTTATTTCTACCTGCTACAGCAAAAATATTCAGGTTGTTACTCCGCCCAATATGGATCCTGATTATGCACTTTCACAGCGTTCTATTCCTATTGATATGGAGGTTGTTGACGATAAGTTCCTGCTTGTAACCTCTTATGAAAAAACTTTTATGAATGTTATATCACTTGCTGACAGTAGTGTAATAAAACAGATAGAGTTTACTACACAGCCGACAGAGATTGTTCTTGATAAGGCAAAAAATATTGCTTACGTTGCGTCTCCGGAGGCGTCCTGTATTTATGTAGTAAAACTTGATACAATGACCCTTGCACAGAAAATTAAGGTGAACGGTTACTGTGAAAAACTTATTGTTGCGGACAATCTGATTTTCTATGTTGATAAAAACAGTGCAGAGGTCTGGGGCATTGATATTAATAACAATTATTCAATGAAAGACATAGGCAATGTTCCTAATGTTTCAAAACTGCTTTATGCTGACGGTAAACTCTATTTAACATGCAGGACAAGAAACAGACTGGCATGTATAGATTATGAAACACTTTCAGCAGTAGGTGAATACGATACGGTTAAAAAACCGGATGATATGCTTTTATACAAAGATAAAATCTTCATACTCGGTGCGGAAGACAATGTGTTAAGGATAATTAGTGTTGCTGATAATTCTTATGTCACGGATATAAAACTTAATGAAGGCGGGTTTGGCACTTCTATAAGTCAGGTTGAGGGTACTAACTATGCAATTGTTTGCGATATTAAACGCAGTGAGTATTCTGTGATTGACCTTGAGAAAAACAAACTTGTAAACACATACTCCATGAATATTCCTATTATGGAAATACGGGTTTCTAAAAAGCCGGCGGCTTTGTAGGCGGGTAATTTATGTTATTGATAGAAGATGCAACCGAAAAAGTTTTGGAAGAGCTTGAAGCGACGCAAAAACAGTTCTGGAATGTAGCGCGCGAAACGGGCAATTTTCTTAACATGCTGATTAAGATGAACAAAGTTCAAAATGCTCTGGAAATCGGAACTTCAAACGGATATTCGGGAATCTGGCTTGCGCTTGCCTTAAAAGAAACCTGCGGCAGGCTTATAACTATTGAGTTTTATGAAAAACGCCAATCTGTTGCAGTAGAAAATTTTAAACGCTGCGGGTTGGATGGTATAATAACTTCCAAGGTTGGTGATGCCTGTATAATCCTTGAATATTTAAAAGAAGATGAATTATTTGATTTTGTTTTTATGGATGCAAGCAAGCCGCAGTATTTGGATTATTTTAAACTTATAAAACCGCACTTAAAAAAAGGCGGGCTTATTTGTGCGGATAATGTAACATCCCATGCTGCAAAGGTTCAGCCCTTTCTTGATGCGGTTAATAATGACAGTGATTTTCAGACGGAAATTCTGCCGCTGCCTGCGGGGCTTTCTGTGTCATACAGGTTAAAGTAAGGGATGCTTTTGGAGGAAGATGCCAAGCCGTTGTAGTATTGAAGCGGTGTATAAGAAGTTCTTTATGATTATATAACGGCAGTTTTCGGGTTGTATAGGTTAAAACTTGGTAAGCAGTATTTTCTGTTTATGATAAAATGAAGTTATAAGTAGAGAACAAGAGGAAGTTACTATGACAGAAAAAACAATACATCAACCGACTTCTGCCTTAGAAACTATCAGGCAGACAAGAATACAAAAACTTGCGGAACTTGCTGATAAAGGTGTAAATCCATACCCGTACGCATTTGACAAAGATGCGGATGCAAAATTCCTGCAGGATAAATACAAAGACCTTCCGGCAGGAGAAGAAACGGAAGATACATACTCTGTTGCGGGGCGTGTTATGGCTATGCGCAACTCCGGTATGTTTATTGACCTTATGGATCCGACTGGGAAAATTCAGATTTTCTCTCACAAAGAAAATCTTGATGAAGAAACAATGAAAATCCTTAAACTGGTTGACCTTGGCGATATTGTAGGGTTTACCGGTACAATCAGAAGAACCCCGCGCGGCGAACTTTCCATTAAGGCTGTATCGTTGAAGGTTCTTTCAAAATCCCTTCTTCCGCTTCCTAATAAACAAATTTCGGAAGAAAAGAAGGAACAGTTAAAATCCCATACTACGCTAACCGATGTTGAAACAAAGTACCGTCAGCGTTATGTGGATTTGATTGTAAACGAACAAACCCGTGATACTTTCAGAAAGAGAAGTCTTATTATCCAAAAGATAAGAGAATATTTGACAAAACAAGGTTTTATTGAAGTTGAAACCCCGATGCTCCATACTCAGGCAAGCGGTGCAAACGCAAGACCGTTTATTACTCACCACAATGCACTTGATATGGATTTGACACTCAGAATCGCGCCGGAATTACACTTAAAAAGAATTATGGTCGGCGGTCTGAATGAAAAAATCTTTGAATTGAGCAGATGTTTCAGAAACGAAGGGATTGATACAAGACATAACCCCGAGTTTACTATGATAGAACTTTATCAGGCGTATGTTGATTACAACGAAATGATGGTTTTAACCGAAAATCTTGTAAGTACGGTTGCGCAGGAAGTTCTCGGGACAATGAAAATTCAGTACGGTGATAATATCATTGACTTAACCCCGCCATGGGACAGAAAAACAATGCTCGGCTCAATAAAAGAGTTTACGGGTATTGATTTTAACGAATTCTTTACGGCGGAAGAGGCAATTGCCGCAGCAAAGAAACTCCACGCACCGGTTGAAGATACCGATAACTGGGGACAGGTTGTGGAAAAAGTGTTTGAAGTTACAGTTGAACCGACACTTATCCAGCCCTGCCATATTATTGATTACCCGCGTGAAATTTCTCCGCTTGCAAAAATTCACCGCGATAACGACCGTTTAACAGAACGTTTTGAAACAAGAGTTAACGGCTGGGAAATTGCAAACGCGTTCTCTGAATTAACCGACCCGATTGACCAGCGCTACAGGTTTGAGGCGCAGGCGCTTGCCAAGGCAAACGGGGATGAAGAGGCAATGTCTTATGACGAAGATTATGTTACGGCGCTTGAATACGGGCTGCCTCCTACAGGTGGTATGGGAATGGGTATAGACAGGCTTGTCATGCTCCTGACCAACTCTCCGACAATAAGAGACGTAATCATCTTCCCGACCCTTAAGAATGTTAACCAATAATGGAGTAAGGGGTAAAGAGGGGGATGAGGGCACACCTCTATACAGTTCCTCTTTTTGAGATTGTTTGATAAGCGCGCCGCAGGCATAACCTGCGGCGCGCTTATGTTATTTAAAATTATTTATAATCTTATCCAATTTGTTTATCATAAATAGTGGAACATTAAGCAGTCCGTTATTTATTTCATAATCAGCAAGCGATGTTCTGACGCTTATTTGCGGGGTAAATTTCTCCCTGTAAAATTTTAGGCTCTTTGCCTGGAGGTTTGTATTTGCCTTTACTTCAACAGGAATTATATAACCGTCAGTTTGAATTACAAAATCAATCTCTGCGTTGCCGGATTTGCTTACCCAGTAAGCAATTTCTATATCTTCCAGTATTTTTAACTGCTGCAGGGTATATTGTTCTGCAAGTGCGCCTTTAAATTCCGTAAAAATTTTATCTCCGTCAATCAGTATTCTTGCGGGCAATTTGCTTAAAGCGCACAGCAAACCCGTATCAAGAATAAATAGTTTGAATATTTTTGAATCTTCGTATGCTTTTATTGGAAAATCAGGTTTTGTTATACAGTTTATCTTATAGACTAATCCGCAGTTAATTAGCCATGATAAGGCTTCTTCAAATTCGTCTGCTCTTGCATTTTGTTTTACTTTTTTATAAATAAATTTTTTACTTTCGTGGGTTAATTGGTTTGGAATGGACTCCCAGAGCATATCAATTTTTAGTTTTCCGCTTGTTGAAATATGCTTGGAAAAATCATTTCTATATGTTTCTAAAATTGTATTCTGGGTTTTTCTTACGGCTTTAAAATCGTTTGTATCAAGATATACATTTAATACTTCCGGCATACCTCCGATATAATAATATTTTTTAAGCAGTTCAATATATTTAGACTTAAAAATATTTATGTTAGGACTTTGGGGAGTGTCTATCAACTCTGCAAAGTTTTCTTCCCCAACGGCATCAAGAAATTCCAAGAACGATAATGGATATAAATCAAGAAAATCAACTTTGCCGACCGGAAAGGATGTATTTTCGTGGATGGCAACACCAAGCAGGCTCCCTGCTGCGATAATGTGGTATTCAGGGTTGTTTTCATAAAAGTACTTTAATGCTGTTAATGCTTTAGGGCATTCTTGTATTTCATCAAGTATTATTAATGTTTCTTGCGGATTGATTTTTGAAAAAGTAAGTTCCAGCCCCTCAATAATTCTTTGAGTATTTAAATCTGCCGAAAAATGTTCGCGCATCAGGTCTTGTAATTCAAAATTTATATAAATGGTTCTTTTATATTCGCTTTTGCCAAATTCCTTCATCAGCCAGGTTTTTCCAACCTGTCTTGCCCCTCGTATAATAAGTGGTTTACGATTAGGACTGTTTTTCCAGTCTGTTAATTTTTGAATTGCATGTCTTTTCATATCTAATATATTGATTTTAGCAAAATATCTTGCTTTGAACCTCATCCTCCTGTATTATTTTGCATTTTTCCGAGGGACTTTTTGAGAAAAATTGCATTTTTCCGAGGGACTTTTTGAGAAAAATTACATTTTTTCGAGTGACTTTTATAACTAATTTCTGATTATTAAATTATTCATGATTTATTCAAGGGCTGTTATTCTATTTTAACCAGATCATCTTTTATCAGATTATAAAAATGTTCGTCCATTGAATTTTTTAGGGCAAGATTAACTATAAACGGTAATTTTATTGATTCATCAAATTCATATTTCAGTTTTGATAACGTCCCAGAGGGGATGTCTCCTTCTATAAGTATGTCTAAATCGGATAAATCAGAAAAATTACCTTTGACACGAGAGCCATAATAATAAAAAGAATAATCATTTATATAAGGGGCAATAATTTCTTCAACTGCTTGCTGCTCCTCCGGAGTCATACCTTTAATTGTTTTCATTTATTGCACTCTCCAAACAAGCAACAAAACTCTTAACATCTTCTAAAAAAGATTGTAAAACGGTAAGAACAAATTGGGCTTTATTAAGATTATATTTGTGTGAGGTATTGTTTCTGGCATCGTTATACTCTACCCATTTTGTCCAATCTTTGATTAATCCGTATCCCTGCATGTATCTGAAAATATTTTTTATAGTGAGTTCTTGTTCTGTTTTGTTAAAAAATAATTTCAGATACTTTTTCATGATTTTCCGGGATAATTCATAAGTATATTTAAACCTTTGTATACAAGAATCCGCATACATATTTTTTATTGGCTGTTCAACATCGGTGTTGTAATAGTTGATTGCCTCTTCCAGTGTTGCAATTGCATTTTTAATATTGGTCAAGTCAAGTTTGTTATCCACAGCAAAATATTAGTATACAAAGCCGGTTCTGTCATGTACGTATTTTGTAACAAAGGGCTCTTTTCGAGTGACTTTGTGCGCGGTAAAAAGGTAACAAATGTTACAAAAAGTTTACAAATAAACAAATATTAAGAAATGTAAAATTAAATTTGCATGGGGCTGAAATCAACTTATAATCCTCTATATGATATGATATGATGGGTGAATAGCAATTAATTTTCTCCAAAAAACTTTGTAAGAATATAGAGAAAAAACAACAGGATACAAAGAGAAAGGAGAAAACATGGGAAACGGAATTGAGAGAGCAGCAGGTCAAACACGACCAATTGACACAAAGGTACAGGTAAAAATCGGCGGAGCGGCGCATTTTGATGAATCAAGCGCAGGCGGCGGTTTAAACCTCAGAGTAGACAAGAATTTTAAACTTAATGAAAGTATTTACCTGAAAGGTACGGCGGGCGCAGAAATTTATTCAAACACAAAAGGTGCGGATATTGGGGTTGAATTACAATCAGCAAAAGGGAATATAACACCGTCTGCAGGATTGGAATTACAGTATCGCCAGGGCGGTGAGATAAATTACATACGCCATAATGAATACTCTGTTGATGGTTTTTATACTAAAGACGTGCTTAATGTAAAATACCGTGACGATATGCTTAATGCAAATATAAAAGCAGGAATTGAAGGAACAACAAATAATGGACGCTTTACTGCAGGCGCAGGTATTAAAGTCGGCGGTATGATTGATATCGATTCAACAGGCTCGTCTTTGCATAATGCTGCAGATGTAACTGTTCCGGTAACGGAAGAGATGTCAGAACTGCTGAATCAACTGCTGGATAAACAGCAAAACAGAGCACAAACAAGAACAACAACTCCGCCGCTTAATGACCACTTAGACCCGTCTGATATAAAGGTAGAGATCGGGGAGCAAACAAGCAAACCTAAAGAGTTGCCAAAACATTTGAATCTGGGAGCGTATGCTCATGCAGAATACAAACTCGGTAAAGGTTTATCACTCTTTGCAAACGGTGAATACGGTAAAAACGTAAAAGAGGGAACAGTTGGTATCAGGTATACATTTTAATTAAGTTTTCGGGGCAGCTACGCTGCCCCGTTTTTTATTTGCCATATTTCTTCTAATCCATATAAATGATGCCTATTCTGGCACTCTGTGCTAAAGTCATAATAAAAAGGAGAAAAATATGGCTGACAATCTTGATATAATTAACTGTCCTGCATGCCACAATGCAATGACAAAGGTACATTTTCCGGATTTGGGAATAAATATTGATGTTTGTACTGAAGGCTGTGGCGGAATATATTTTGATAATCGTGAATTGGAAAAATTTGACGAGGCGCAGGAAGATATTACTCCTATTTTAAAAAGTATAAAAGATAAAAAGTTTGAAGAAGTTGATACTTCTGAACCCCGTATGTGTCCTGTATGCGGAACAAAAATGGTCAGACACTATAACGACATCAGAAAAGAAGTTATGATTGATGAATGCTATAACTGCGGCGGGGTATTTCTTGATAACAGAGAATTGTTTAAAATTAGAGAAGCTTTCAAAAAAGTAGAAAAAGAAGGTTCTCAGGAAGCGGTAGACGAGTTTAATAAAATGCTTGTCGCAACATTTAAAGTTCCGGAATCAGGTGTAATAGATTTTATAAAAAAATTCCCGAAATCATCAACAATGCAGCTTTTTGAAGCATTATGCACAAATATGTATAAAAATATGTAAAGAAATGTAAACTTGCTTTTTTAGGATTGGCAATTTTGTGCTCTAAAAAAACTTTATTAATATACACACATTCATTTTACAGGTTGGTAAGTTATTAATAAAGGTAGGGTTAATTATGGACTGGAGCACTTATTACAACATGATGTCAATGGGTAATTACGGTTATCCGATGATGGATTATTCAATGATGGGGTATCAAAATCCTTATCAAAATTGGAATATGCCGGTATGGAACTATCAAAATCCGTACTATTACGGCGGGAATAATGTAAATTTTAAAGGTAATGAAGATAAAACACAGACTGCCGCGGCTCAGACAGGGCAGACATCAGCACAAACTGAACAGTTGAAAGCAAAAACAGAGACTGCTAAAGCTGAACCTAAAGAGTATATAGGTATTTATAAAGACGGGACACTGTCAGGGGTAAAGGTGTATGAAGGTTCGCCGGAAAAGATTGCGGAATACAAAAAAGAATACAAAAAGAAAGAGAATAATCGTGAGATTGCGAAGTGGGCAACTTTTATTGGCGTTACAGCCCTTGGTGTACTCGCAGGTCCTAAGATAGCAAAAGCGTTAAAATTAAAACCAGGTACATGGTTTGGTGATATGGCATCGAATGATAAAGTAACAAGATATATTGCATCAGGAACAAATGGGCTTGTTGTGGGCGCTTCTGGCGCAATGGGTATTGATTTGTGCGATGGCTGGAAAAAAGACCTTAAAGAAAAATATGACCTAAAACAACTGGATGCGGTTGCATAATATAAAATCTTTGTTATTGGAAGAATTAAAACCTTCTGTCATCCTGAAAGCGTAGAAAATCGTATGTTGAAGTATTTTGTTGAGCGTTTTTTACCCCGATTTTCCAGCTGTTCAGGATCTTACCGGTTTAGCGCTATACTTGTTTTTGGGTAAGATCCCGAGCCGTCTTGGATTATGCGGGGTGTCGGAAAAACCTTACCCCAAGCCCCTCTTCCG
>CALUTH010000077.1 GCA_944323635.1 Candidatus Gastranaerophilales bacterium | reverse complement strand
CTAAAATTCGTTTTTTTAACTGCCTTTTTGCTCAGCATTCTATTGCTGGGTTTTCTTTTTTGGAGAAAAGATAATGGGGGGAATAATGAGCAAAAGTGCTCCATCGCCAACCGGAAGGGCAGGATGTAGCTCGTAGGATGCAATAAATCGCAGATTTACCACATCAATAAATACATTTACCCCTCCCCCTTAGAACAACAGCAAGCAGCGTGCAATAAGGTTAAACGGTACAACTCCTATCAAAATGGTAATCAATGACATCATATACAGCACCGGTCTGGAAAAACTGTTTAAAACTCTGTACCCTCCAACCGGTTTATGCTCTGCCGCTTTCCTGATAATTCCCCGCGCAAGTTTAATGTAATAGTACAACGCGGTTGTGAACAGCAGCAGCAAAATAAGTACTACCGGTAAAAAGACCAGTCCTGACTGGATAAGAGAGTATAATAAAAATATTTTTCCCACAAATCCGGAAGTTGCCGGCAGTCCGGCAAGCCCCAGACAGCATAGCGCAAACGCCGCTCCCGAAACTTTTGAGCCCCCGCACGACAGTTTGTCCAGTGTAATAATTTTGCATTCCGGTTCAATCATATTAAGGTAGGCAAATACGCCCATAACCATAAAAGCGTAGCATATTAAGTAAAAAATAACTGCAGATGCTGCAAAGTTTGAAAATACAGCCATTACGACTATCATATAACCGGCGTTTGCGGCGGACGAACAGGCGAGGATTTTTTTTACATTTGTTTCTTTTATTGCATAAACATTTGCCCACAGTGCGGTTATAAGCCCGAGAATAAGCATTACCGCATATACTTCCGCACTGTAACTCATAACACCGGATGCAAGTCTTATAATGACTCCGGTGACTACGATTTTAGGAACGGTTGAAAGAAAGTTCAACACAGAAGATTCGCTCCCCGCATAAACATCTATTACCCAGTTTGCAAACGGGAATATCGCAAGTTTCATTGCAAGACCTGCGAATATCATTATTGATGAAATTGTATAAAGTATTCCGTTGTGCTCACCTTCAAAAATGTGGCTTATTTCCGAAAAATTCAGGCTAGAAGTAAGTCCTAGAATATAAGACACTCCAAACAAGAAAAATCCGATAGAAACCGCGTTTATTACAAGGTACTTAAAAGCCGCTTCTTTTGAATTATACCCCTTCGGAAAAGCTATTAAGAAATACAGCGCAAAAGTAAGTGTTTCAAGCGAAATGAACAGTGTTAAAAAATCGTTTGCGCCCAGTGCACAAATTCCGCCGAGCAGTCCTGTCAGCAGTAAAATATGATACTTATAACAGCACGGTCGGTTTCCTCTGAGAAGGTTTGTGTTTAAAAATACTGTAATAAGACCGCAGAGCAAAAGCAGTATAGACAAGGCTTTTACATCAGGCGTAACTACTATTGAGTAGTTTAGTCCTGCATAATTCCCGCTCGATATTAGCATTCCCAATACTGCTGCTGTTATCCCCAGAATACTTATAGTATTACTTATTGTTATGTTAATATCTTTGTACTTAAAAACAAGCGAATGGGTTTTTATTATCCCGAAAATCATCTGGATAATAATAGTTAAAACAAGTATTATATGCGGTATGAATATACTTAACAAATCGTTTACCATACAACAGCTCCGTTTGTAATACCAATATTCTGGATAACATCAATTATTGAAGACGGGAAACAGCCGAGAATGAAAAGTATTACTACAATTGATGCCAGAACGACAAATTCGTGGTTTGCAATATCCGCTGCAGGCTTGCAGTTTCCTTCTTTGCCGAAAAATCCGCAATGAAGGAATTTTAACATATAGCAGGAACTCAATATCAGCACCGGTAAAGCAAACAGTGCAATGAATTTCATTACATCGCTGAATTCCGATGCCAGCGCCCCTATGATTGTGATAACTTCACCGACAAACCCAGCAAGAGACGGCAGTCCTATTGACGCAAGTATTATCACTGTTGCAAAACCGAATAACCGCGGCATATCTGCGGCAATCCCGCCGAGTTTGTTTATATCGCGCTCTCTGCACCGCAGCAGTACAATTCCGCAAACTGCAAATAGTCCAGCCGTAATTATTCCGTGTCCTACCATGTGGAATATTGCGCCCGTAAGCCCGATTATATTCATAGAACAAATACCGAGCAGAATAAGCCCCATATTTGATATACTCGAGTACGCCACAATTCTCTTTATATCAGTCTGTGCATAAGCTACAAACGCAGTATAAATAATGTTTATCAGTGCAAATATCGCAAGAACCGGTGCAACGATTTTGAAAGCTTCGGGCAGTGTCTGCAGATTAAACCTTATAATTGCATAAGCACCGGTCTTAAGCAAAACTCCGGCAAGTATCATACTTACAGGCGTTGCCGCATCCGTATGCGCGTCCGGCAGCCACGTATGTATCGGTACAATCGGGAGTTTTACGCCAAATCCTATTAGTAGTAAAACAGATATTAACACCTGCAGGCTTTGACCGACTTTATCAAGGTTAAACAGTGCAATCTGACCGTTTAAAACACCTGTTGCAAGGAAATTGAAATAATGAAGCATTATTAACCCCAGCAGCATAAACAAACTTCCGAGGAAGGTGTATAAAAGGAATTTCATTGCCGATTTCTTTGCGTTGTTTCCTTCGCCCCAGTACCCGATAAGAAAATATGCCGGTATTAATTCCAACTCCCAGAAAAGGAAGAATGTAAAAATATCAGACGCGTTAAATATGCCGAGTATCGTTGTTTCAAAGAATAATAAAAGTGCATAGTAGTATTTCTGACCGTGTCTGATGTGGAGTTTGCTGGATATTGCCGCAATCATAAATACAACCGTTGTGAGTATTGTTACAACAAGCGAGAGTTCGTCCATAGCAAACCCGAAATTTATCCCGAGCGTTTTTATCCATTCAGGAGAAAAGAGGCTTATAAATCCTTTATCATAAAATACCCAGAACAGGAGAGAATACAACAAATGCACCCCGACGCAGCCTTTTGCAAACCGCCTCACTATAATATCGTTGTTCGGGAAAAACGGCATTAGTATTATAATCCCGAATACCAGCGGTAAAAAGACAAGAACCGGTAAAGATAATATATTACTTAACTCAAACATTTATCCTATCCCTCCTAAAGTGTTTATTACAAAGGCGTACGTTAACAGTATTGCGGTAAAAATTATTCCCACGATAAGTACGCCGTAAGCTATATATGTCTGTATATTCCTCGTTTGTGCCTGCTCAAGCTCTCTTGATGCAAATTTGGAGCATAAAACACAGAATTTTACGGGCGCTTCAAAAAGATGTTTTTCAATGAACCCTGCAGCTAATACAAAACCCCGTGCTATGATTAATATCAGCTTGTTGTTTGATATTGCAATATCAATTTTGTTTAACAATTTTGCGATTTTCCCGTAAATTGAATAAACGGTTCTCGTATAAAAGCGGTCGATAAAAAAGCCTTCTTTGCAAATCTTTGTTACACATCCGTCATTAGTATCTTTTTGCTTAAGACCTATCACTACAGCCGTAATTGCACCCGCAAAAGCTGCCCAGAACGGCGCCCCCAGCTGTGAACCGTTAACGGCAAAAGTTCCAGCCGCAACTATAAGCAAAAACGCCCATACAGAAATTTGTTCTCTAAAATGTGGTCTTTTCCCTTTTGCAAGCGGGTATTTGCAGCATAATCTGAATATATAAACTGCGCACATATATGCAATAAGCAAAAATTCTACGGTTAAAAACGTATTTTGTTTAAAGGTTTCAAAGAATAACTCTTTACAATTCAATCCCGCAAAAGCAAGCCCCGCAAGCGCAAATGCGCTTATTATAAATGATGGCGGCAGTGTTGTCTCATTATCTTCCGAATACTCGTTGTTACTCATTCCGTAACTCAGGAACAGCGCGGCTTTTACAAAACCGTGGATTATAAGAAATATAACGGCAAGGTCTATATTACCGTACCCTACAGCCGCAAGCATTAAGCCGAGGTTTGCGGATGTTGAATACGCAAGCACCGATTTAACTTTGTCCTGACATATTGCGCACAGTGAACAAAACAGTGCGGTAAACATACCGAGGATTACTATAAAAATAAGCATCTCTTTAGACATTGTAAATAAAGGCAGAAGCCTTATTGTCAGAAATACCCCTGCTGCAACCATTGTTGCCGAATGGATTAATGCGCTGACTGGTGTGTGTGCGCTCATTGCATCCTGAAGCCACGTATGGAAAGGAAATTGTGCAGATTTTGTCATAGCGCCCGCAAAAAGCATTAAGCACAGTATAATAAATGTAATATTGTTTGTATGAGCGTATGCAATTGATGATATAAGATTAAAATCGGCAAAATCAAGTGTTACAAACTGCGGGGCAGCATAAGTACACATCAAATAGAGAAGACAAACGATTCCTGCAAGGAACGCAGTGTCGCCGATACGGTTTATAATAAAAGCCTTTAGTGCAGAAATTGACTTGAGCGGATTTGTATACTGAAATCCTATTAACAGGTAAGATACAAGTCCGACGAGTTCCCACCCGATATACACCTGGAATAAATTTGGTGAAACGAGTAAAAGCCCCATGGCAAAGTTGAACAGGTTTAAGTACGCAAAAAATCTGTAATACTTTGGCTCCTGCCTCATATATGAAGACGAATATAACTGAATGAAGAAGGACACCGTATAAAGTAACAGCAGATAAATGACAGAAAGTTTATCAACATTTACCCCTAACTGTAAAAGGAATTGCTGTATTTTTATAAAGTTAAAAACAATTTCGCTGCTGCCACTCAGAAGTACATTAACAAGTGCCCCTGCCGAAAACAATATTCCGAGCCCTGAGCCGGTTAATGTAGTAAGTGTAAGCAGCTTTTTAGACATCCTTACTGCAAACAGCCGACCTGTTCCTATAAGCATAAACACCCATAGCGGGTACAGTATTATCCATATTAAGTTGTCTGTAAAAAATTCACTCATACGTCACCATAATCCTCTATATCTGATGTTTGTTTTTCTCTGTACATTGCATAAAAAATATACAATCCGATTGCCAGTTCGACTGCTCCTATTGCGATATAAAACAGTGCAAATATATATCCGTCAAACGCAAGATTTTTACAATACAGCCCGAAGGTCGTGAAATTTATATTCACTGCCGCCAGCATAAACTCTATTGATATTAGTATTTTGATAACATTTTTTGATAGTACAACTCCGCACAATCCTGTAATAAACAGGATAAGCGCAAGTGTCAAATAGTGATAAATTCCGATATTACTTAGCATTGTCCGATACCCCCGCGACTACTGCAAGCAGTAACAATGAAAAAAGTTCAAATGCTGCAAGATACGATGTGAAAAATCCGTCAGTTATTGCATCAAAAATTCTGAATGAATTAAGGTTTGTATTTGCATCACTAAATGGCGGATTTGGTGTAATGTTAACCGCAATTGCCGCTAAATAAACAAGAGACATAATCACAAGAATAGCAGCAGTAATTATAACGTACTTTCTTGCCCCCGTGATAATTGCATGTTTTTCATGTTTAACATCGGTAAACATGATTGCCATTGCAAGAAGCACCGGAACGGCAATTCCGTAAATAGTGAGCTGTATAACTGCGTTGTACTCTGCGCCGAGCAGGTAAAAAATCAAACCGGTCGCCATAAATACGACGATTGCTGAGATTAGAGAGTAAACAATCTTTTTGGCAAGAATTGTCAGTATTGAAAAAATTATGATTATTAATGCTGTAGGATAAAAGATTAAGGCTGTTGTCATTGCTTATCAACCCCGCTTTCATTTTCTTTTACAAGTTCTTTTATTAAGTCGTCGTTACTATCTGTTCCCAGTTCAAAGTTTTGTTCCATTTTAATAGCATTTACTGGACAGTAGTACTGGCAATTGCCGCAGAACATACACTGCCTGAGATTAATTGTATATGATACAACCTGATTGTTGTCTTTTGTTATATTAATAGCCCTGCACGGACAAACCTGCTGGCAAATTCCGCATCCGATGCACCCGCTTAGTGTATGACCGCCTCTGAATTTTTCCGGCAAATTGGGACGCTCTTCAGGATATTGGAGTGTAACGGATTTTTTAAACAGGTGTTTAAATACCGTAAACAGACCTTCAAGAAGTGCTTTTATTGATTTAAAAAACTTAATCACAGCGCACCTCCTATGGCTTTTATAAGCATACAAACAAACAAATTAACGATAGATAGCGGCAGAAGAATAGTCCATGATAGTTTTAAGAGTTTGTCCGACTGCAGTCTCGGGTAAGTGGCTCTTATTAATATAAACAAGAACAGAATAATAAATGTTTTTAAAAGGAACCAGAAAGTTTGCTCAAAATACACCAGAATGTTTGCGGTCATTGAATCTCCGAAGAATATATTTGACAGGTAATTCCCGAACGGAGAAAGGTAGCCGCCGAGGAATAACACAACAATGAATGCCGCATTTGCAAACATCATAGAGTATTCCGTAATGTAGAACAATGCAAATCTCATGCCTGAATATTCAGTACTGTATCCTGCAACAAGTTCGCTTTCCGCTTCAGGTAAATCGAACGGACACCTGTTAAGTTCTGCCACAACGGATACAAAAACGACTATAAACCCGATAAACGCAGGGATTATAAACCACCTTGCCGGCCCTAAGACGGAAGATTGCGCAAGTGTTATTTGTGTAAGATTGAGGGATGATGATAAAACAACAATACCTAACAGAGAAAATGCTATTGGCAGTTCATAGCTTATTGCCTGTGCAATGGCGCGCACACTGCCTATTATTGAATATTTGCTGTTGCTTGCCCATCCGCCTAAGAATATTCCAAGTACTGGCATGAACGCGAGAAATAAGTAAAAAATCAGATTTGCGGGGGTAGACATCAGGTCAAATTCCGCATTATACGGTAGAATTCCCCATACAAGCATCACCGGAATAAACGCAATAAGCGGCGCAAGTGTAAACAGAAACTTATCCGCCGCAGACGGTGTAATATTTTCTTTGCACAATAGTTTAAAAGCGTCAGCGACTGTCTGCATTAATCCCCAATATCCTACACGGTTAGGACCTTTTCTCTGGGTTACAAAGCCCAGAATTTTTCTCTCTGCAAGAACCAGAAACAGAACCATAATAAGCAGCCCTGCCGCAAGTATACAGAACGGAAGTAGCGGAAAGATAATCAGTGCCAAGCCTTCCGGAAAATGATATTTTGCAAGTAATTCAATAAATGCGCAATACAAGTAATTCATCGGTCTACCTCCGGCAGCATTACATCAAGAGAACCGTAAATCGCCATTACGTCAGAGAGGGTATTACCTATAAGAAGTTTGGGCAGCAGTTGTACAGCGTAGAACGAACCTGTCCTCCACTTTACTCTATATGGCTTATCCGACCCGTCTGATTTGATACAGCAGGTTGTTAAACCTCTTGGCGTTTCTACATCCGAAAAAGCTTCTCCTGCTTCAATGTTAAGATTAAGCGGCTTAAGTCCCGTGTTAATTTCTCCAAACCTTAACTGCAGAATATCTATCGCCTGATAAATTATTTTTGCGGATTCTCTTATTTCGTCAAGTCTTACTTTGTATCTTGCATAACAGTCCCCTTCATCGGCTTTTGCAATTTTAAACTCAAATTTTTTATACAAATCTGATTGAGTGCGAAAATCGAGGTGTGAGTTTGATGCTCTTAAATTAGGACCTGTAATGGAATAAGCAAGCGCCTCTCCTCTTGTCAGAACGCCCGTGTTTTTAGTCCTTGATAAGAAAATAGGATTATCGGTTAATAATTTTTCGTAATCTTCAAGTTTTTCAATAATAGTCTTAACGATGGGAGGAATTTCGTCCAGATATTCAATATCATGCCTTACTCCGCCAAATACGAAATAATTGTACATCATCCTTTGACCGGTAATTTTTTCAAAATAATTGAGTATCAATTCCCGCTCTCTGAATGTGTAAAAGAACGGAGAAACCGCGCCTAAATCCAGCAAATAAGTTCCCAGCCATAACAGGTGGGAGGCTATCCGGTTCAGTTCCATTAATAATACTCTTATAATGGAAGCGCGTTCTGGAACTTCGATTTTTAAAAGCTTTTCAACTGCAGATACGAATGCAAAAGAATTAAAAAATCCGCTCAAGTAATCAACCCTGTCTACAGTCGGCAAATATTGAAGGTAGGTCATTCCCTCCGCCATTTTTTCCATTCCGCGGTGAAGGTATCCTATAACGGGTTCACACCCTAAAATCTTTTCTCCGTCAACATCGAGAATAAGTCTTAAAACTCCGTGTGTAGACGGGTGCTGCGGTCCGAGGTTAAGCTTCATTTTACTCATTCCAGACCAGCCTTTCGTCTTTTAATTCGTAATCTTTTTTTAGCGGATGTCCAATCCAGCTTTTGGGGTTTAAAAGCCTTTTTAAGTTAGGATTGCCTTTAAAAGTTATTCCAAACATATCATATATTTCGCACTCGTCAAAATGGGCGCTCGGATAAATACTAACTACTGATTCTGCCTCATTTTTTACATAAATTTTGTGCTCAAAAAATCGGCTCTGGAAGGTAGAATACAATCTGTAATTAAGTTCTATGCAGTCTTTCCAATCAGTAGCAATTATTGAAGTCAGAATATTGAAACCAGATGCTTTAAGGTTTGCAAGGTTGTTTAGCAGTTCGCTTTCGTAATCGGTTATATAACCGGTTGCGGGTTGTGTATCGGAGCATTCAAACTCTAAGGCGTAATCCAGATAGCAGCCGTCGGTTTTTACTATTTTTAAATCGGGGGCTTTAACCAGTATTTCAGCTTTTTCAGAAAGATTTGAACGGTGTGAGTTTACAAATTCTTTTCTTGTGGTTATTGATTCTGTTTTAATTTTTTTCTGTAATTTTCTTATTGCATCCAAAAGTGCTTCGGGGCGCGGCGGGCACATAGGAAGATAAATATCTACCGGTATAATTTTATCAATACCGTTTACTACGGCATAAGTGTTATTACAAAACATTCCTCCGCCGCATGCGCATGCGCCCATTGCAATTACGTATTTAGGCTCTGCCATTTGCTGGTACAGTTTTAATAAAACCGGTGCCATTTTATGGTTAATTGTTCCTGCGCAGATTAAGAGATCAGCCTGTCTCGGCGAATTTCTAAAAACCTCTGAGCCAAAGCGTGCAATATCATTGTTACTGGCTGTTGTCTGCATAAGTTCTATTCCGCAGCATGATGTTGCAAAAGTGAACGGCCAGAGTGAATTTGCACGGCTCCAATTTAGTATATAATCAATTGTTGTAACAATTAAATTCATCGGAACCTCAGCACATTTTTCTGGATAATATAAATAAGGGCAAGAATGAGAATAAAGATAAAGAATAAGCCCTCTAAAACCGCCAGCAGACCTAACTGTGAAAAGTTTTTTGCAAACGGATAAAGGAATATTGTTTCAACATCAAAAATCAAAAAAAGAATTGCATAATTGAAAAATCGTATGTCATACTTTGCGCGTGCGTCAGAAAATAAGTTAACCCCGCATTCGTAAGGTGTATTTTTAATCAAATCTTTTTTCTTATACTGGCAGATAAAACCGGCTATAACCATTGCAACCGCAAAAAGGGTTGACAACACCAGAAATACCAGAATAAAATATAACTCTTTCAAATATGCCCCTTTATTTTATACCGTCTCTAATCTTTTATCACATAATCCACATATAATAATTATATTCTACCGTAAAATTTACATGGATTAAAGTGTATATTTAAAATTATTAAGAACCCACATTATAGTTAATCCCCACAGGTTATCCATTAGTGCTAATTGTAAAGTTGTGTAACAATTTAAAATTTTTATCATAAAAAAGGCAATTTGTATTTTTACATTACTTTATATTTTTAGAAAGGAAGGTTATTATGCCTGTATCTATTAATAATCAAATGCCTGTTAACAATCCGGAGGCAGTTCACA
The DNA here is from genome assembly GCA_944323635.1 of Candidatus Gastranaerophilales bacterium. GTDB lineage: Bacteria > Cyanobacteriota > Vampirovibrionia > Gastranaerophilales > Gastranaerophilaceae > CALUTH01. Next base: position 67 of record CALUTH010000077.1, on the reverse strand, counting down.
GAATTCCAGTTCCCCCGCTATCTGCAGAAACCAAAACCGATACAGAAGACCGTTCGGCTCTTCTTTA
>CALUTH010000076.1 GCA_944323635.1 Candidatus Gastranaerophilales bacterium | reverse complement strand
CCAATTCTGTATCATCAAGAAAATTATTGAGATAAATCTTTGGATTGCCTGCTATTGATGCAATCACATCCTTTGATGACAGGTGGTTTTTATCCCGCAACAGTTCTATCAATCCCGCCTTTAAATTTTCTGCAAGCTGATTGTCAAAATTTTCATTTAAGCTCTCAAGACGGTTAACAACTTCACTATACTCATCAATTACAAAAGTATATCCGTTAAAATAATCTGTAACAGGGACAAGTTTTTGATTAAAATAATTTTGATAAACATTTATCCCCTCAAAATATCCTTCTTCTTTTACGGGCTCTCTTAAAAATTCAGGCAGTACAGTCAAATCGTCAGGAAGGGTAAATTTAAACAACGGATAAACTGTATATTCCTCCGTTTTACCTACAGAACGCTGAGTTTCATTATTAAAATACCTTATATCAACAATTTCATCTCCCCAAAATTCAATTCTTGCCGGAGAATCAGAGAAAGAATAAACATCCGCAATATCACCCCTTATACTAAATTCGCCGACATCAGAAACCATAGTCACACGTTTGTACCCCAGTCTGATAAAGTCCTTTGCTAAGTCCTGAGGGGATACATTATCACCTATTTTATACTTAAGTGAATTTGCAGTATAAAAATCCATACAAGGGAATGTTTCCATTAAAGCCCTTGCAGGAATTATAATAACCGGAGGAAGTTCCGCAAGTGTTCTCACCTGATTTGATAAATCATAAAAATCCGGATATAAAAGTTCATAGGGTGAAATACTCTGATATGGAAAAACCGTTGCATCAATATTGAATATTTTTTTTAAGTCAGATTGATATTTTTGTGCATTAATTTCAGTAGAAGTAAGAAGTACAACTTTTCTACCTTCCTTAATACACTGATTTAGTATATATAATCTTAAATAAGATGACAGTCCTGTTAATATAAAAGACGAATGCCGCAGTTTATCAAGAATGCTCATTATTGTTTAGTTGTTGACTCGTAAGATATACCCATTTCTTTTAGAGCCTGAATAAATCTCTCCGCACAGGCGGACTGGACTTCAGGAGGCACGACCCTCAGAATTTCAACCGTTTTAGATATAACAGGATCTTTATCATACCATCTGCTGCCGTTTACAGGCTTAACCATATCATAAAATCTATCAATCGCATCAGTTGAAACTTTTTGTGCAAGCTTGTCCAGAAATAATTTTGCATGCGAATGCAATTCTTCAGGATAATTCTTTAATAACTCAATAACTTCTAAAAGTTTAGGATCATGGTCATACCATCTTTTATATGCGGGAGTCATTCTTTATAACCTCCTCTGATGTAAGTATTGAATTATCACTATCAGATACTCTTATAATTTTTGCCCCGAGAGCCCGTAATTTTTCATCAAAATGCTCATACCCTCTGTCTATATGATGCAAGTTGGTAACCTCAGAAACACCTTCAGCCATTAATGCTGCAACAACCAGCCCTGCACCGGCTCTTAAGTCACATGCTCTTAATGTTGTTCCGGTAAGTTTTTTTACCCCCTTAACGATAGCATGATTTCTGTCCTGATGGATATCAGCACCCATTCGCCTCAAATCAGGAACCTGCATAAAACGATTTTCATAAAGACTTTCCGTAATAATACCGACACCTGACGCAGTTGTTAAAAGGGTCATTGCCATTGATTGCAAATCAGTAGGGAACCCGGGATAAGGCTGTGTTACAAAATTAATTGAATTTAACCGATTTTTACACGAAACTTCAATAGCTGTCGGTTCAAGAAGTTTAATATGCGCACCCATCTTTATTAATTTATCATTAAAGAACGTAAGGTGTGCAGGAAAAACATTTCTTATTATAGCTTTTCCTTTAGTAGCTACAACGGCGGCCATAAAAGTACCTGCTTCTATTCGGTCAGGAATCGTAGTGTATTCTATCGGATGCAAATCGCTTTGCTTAACACCGTTAATAACAATTTCAGAAGTTCCCGCACCTGACACATCAGCACCCATCGTGTTAAGGAAATTAGCTAAATCGACAATTTCCGGTTCCTGAGCCGCATTTTGTATTCTTGTAGCTCCATCTGCAGTAATTGCTGCAAGCATCAAATTTTCTGTCGCGCCCACTGACGGAATATCTAAATAAATGTCAGTACCAACAAGTTTTGAAGCCTTGGCATGGACATACCCGTTTTCTATCTTTATCTTTGCACCGAGAGCTTCCAATCCTTTAATATGAAAATCGACTCTTCTTTCACCTATAGCACAGCCGCCGGGAAGAGCAACAACAGCTTCACCGCAACGAGCCATTAAAGCACCTAGAACAATAAAAGAAGCCCTCATTTTACTAACGTACTCGTATTTTGCAGTAACAGAATTTAAACTTGCAGCATCAATAACTACTGATTTTTCTGATTTATCATAAACAGTTTTAGCACCGAGTCCCTCTATAACATCAAGCATTATATTAACATCGGTCAGCTCAGGTACATTATAAATTTTGGTCTGACCGGTTGTTATAATAGAAGCAGCAAGCAGTTTAAGCACTGCATTTTTTGCGCCGCCTACTGAAACTTCTCCCTTAAGGGAATATCCACCCTTTATGTTGTATGATTCTGCCAATGTCACTCCAATTCTTACCATAATTATAATACAACCATATTAATAAAATGTAAAGGTTTGTTACATTTTATAACCTATTTGGAGGACTCTGAAAGAAACTAAACTTTAGCCTCTTGCGGGATTGAAAGCTTAATAATATTTATAACAAAATCAAGAGCACCATGCTGTGCGTCAAAAACATCTTTACATGCCTCAGCAGAGCGCTTATAAAAATCATTATCAGACAACAATTTATCCGCAATTTCAAAAAATCCTTGAAGATTATTAACAACAAAACCGGCTTTAAACGTAGTCAACAACTTGTATATATCCTTAAAATTATGTGTATCTGGCCCAGAAATAACCGGCCTGTTCCATATTGCAGCCTCAAGTGGATTATGCCCGCCTGTTTTACAAAAACTGCCGCCAATAAAAGCAATATACGCGCAGCTATACATCTTTGCAAGTTCGCCGAGCGTATCAAGGAGAATAATATCATACTCATTGAAACTATCGTTATTTGAACGTAAACCGTACTTTAAACCTCTGTTATTCAATATTTTTTTTATATCATCAAGTCTTGTAAGATGTCTTGAAGCATGCAGTAATTTTAAATCAGGATGCTTTTTCTTTAATTTTTCATAAACATCAAACACAATTTCATCTTCTCCTGCATGAGTGGAACCGGCAAGTAATATTCTTCCCCCGCCGTTATCAATTTTTATATCAACATCAGGAGGAGTAATATCAAATTTCAAATTACCCATCACCTGTGTTTTTTCAGGAGAAGAGCCAAGATAAAGAAATTTTGAATTATCATCATCTGACTGGGTAAAAATACCGGTATAATTATTAAGCACCTTTTTAAAGAAAAATTTAAAAGGTTTATAGTACTTAAACGAAGAATCCGAAATTCTGCCGTTAATCGTATAAATTTTTATACTTCTGCGCTTGCAGACAGAAGAAAAATACGGCCAGATTGCCGTGTCTGCAATAAATACTATTTTAGGATTAATCTTATTCAGGAATTTTTCAACTATAACAGGACAATCCGCAGGGAAATAAGTAATAAAATCAACTGTATCAGCAAGTTTTTTGTGAGCAATCTCCTGTCCGGTGACAGTTCCGGTTGTCAGAACAATTTTTGCATCGGGAAAAACTTCCCGAGTTTTTCTGAGAAGTTTCTCCAACGCAATTACTTCCCCGACAGAAACGCCATGAAACATAATCACAGGACGTGTATCAGCACGCCAACTTTCTGGGGCTTTAAAAAATCCCAACTGTGTTATGTATCTGACTTTTCTGTTAAATTCCATAGTTTAACCTGCTATATACTTAACAAGCGTTCTGACACCTGCGCCTGCACCGCCTTCAATAAATTCTTTCTGCGGTTTTTCAAAATACGCCGTGCCGGCAATATCAATATGCGCCCATTTTACATCCTTTACAAATTTTTTAAGGAACACACCTGCAGTAGATGCGCCGCCCCAGCGTGAACCCGTATTTTTCATATCTGCAATTGAACTCTTCAGGCTGTCACCGTATTCATCCCAGAGCGGGAGCTCCCAGAAACGTTCGCCGGCTTGTTTTGCAGTCTCAATTAATGCTTTGACAAAGTCTTCATCGTTACCCATAATCCCTGATGCCTGAGTACCAAGAGCAACCATACAAGCACCTGTTAGTGTTGCAATGTCAATAACTTCATCAACCCCTAACTCACAAGCGTAACAAAGTGCATCCGCGAGTGTTAAACGACCTTCAGCGTCAGTATTATCGACTTCAATTGTTTTACCGTTCTTAGCGGTTAATATATCTCCCGGTTTGTAGGCAGCACCGCTTATCATATTCTCACATGCGGCAATAATACCGTGAACTTCTACATTCGGATTTAATGCAGTAAGAGCCTTCATTGTGGCAATTACACAGGCAGCCCCTGACATGTCATCCTTCATTGTAAGCATTGAGGACGCCGGTTTTAAATCCATGCCGCCGCTGTCAAATGTAATTCCTTTGCCGATTATTGCAATTTTCTTAACCGGATTATCACATGAATATCTCATATGAATGAATTTGGGTTGCTGAACGCTACCCTGAGCAACTGCAAGATAAGCACCCATTCCGAGTTTTTCAATTTCATCGGTTTCATAAACTCTGACATCAAGGTCAAGAGATTCAGCAACATCCGCTAAAAATTGCGGAGTAATAATTTGAGCCGACTCATTAATCAAGTTTCTTGCCAGACTCATTGCATCTGCTATTTTTTCCGTTCTCTCAACAATTGACTGGTTAGCCTGTACAAATACTGTTTCGATTTTATCAGACTTTTCCGATTTATATTTATCAAAGCTGTAGTCAGCGATTTTTACACCGTAAGTAAATTGTTCAGAGTAATCAAAATTTACCCCCTCAAGAGAAAAAGCAACTGTTTTTGCTTTCATTTGCATTGTTTTTTTTATAGCTTTTGCAGCAGCTTCACGCAGCCGATCCGGCGTAAACTCTTCTTTTTTACCGAAACCTAAAACCAAAATCTTTGTTGCCGGAACTTTGTCATAAGTTTGCAGTAAATAGGTTTCACCAAACTTGCCTTCAAAACCATCTCGCTCTATAGCATAATAGTTTGCAATTTCATTATTAGTTTTTTCACCCTCAAACTGGTTTACAACAAGAATATTGCAGTGAATTTCATTTACGTTTTGAACTACTTGTATATTCATATAACTCTCCTCTTTTTAAAACAATTCTAACACTTTTACAGGATAAAGTAAAATATTAAACTTTCATCCCGCCTGTATGGTTATTATATAATGCAGGTTTATATTTTAACTGAAAGACTTTTGAGTCCTTATTTTCCAACTCTTCTTTTGTAAACACCTGATTTTTACCCTCATTGGCACGTTTTACAATTGTATTATGAGAAAATGATGCAAGTTCATTACGAAGAAGCGGTGTTACTATATTACATGACAGAACCGTTGCTCCTATTGTGGAACCGCCCGTAAATATATTTTTAAAAGCGGTATAAGATTTTTTATACGGCTCAAAAGATGCAAGTGGTTTTAAGTCTTTTTCCATATTAAAACCAAATTTTCCATAAGAATCTTTAAACGGAGATTTATCCATATAAGCTCTGATTGCCCTGGGTAAAATTTTACCTGTAGTAACCAATTTTTGGGAGAATTTTTTTATCCCTGAAGTTAACAGATAAAAACAACCGATATTTACTGCCGCATCAAAAGTCTCCTGCGGAATAAGGAAGGTTTTATCTTTTGCGGAAATTTTATCGTTAAACAAAATAGCGGTAATTTGTGCAGCAGAAGAAAGCGCCCAGCCTATTGTCCCTGTATGTACAAGTATCTTTGCAGGGTCTTTACTGTAGTTATTCCAGAGATTTTCCAGATATTTATCAAAAACCTTACGCATCAACACCTTCTTTCAGCGCGTTGCGCGCTTTTCTTCTGTCAATAAGCAGGTTTGTTAAAAATGCAGTCCCCGGTGCATCAAGTGCAAAATTAGAAAAACACATAATACCTAATGCCAGCAGCGTCGAAACAATTATACGATGGGTCTTTAAAAAGATGCTGTTTTCTGTTAATCCCAGTAATTTAGACCCCGGAATTAACCATTTTGAATATTTTTTAGTTCCCTCAGGGTGTGTCATTGCCTCAACAAGGTTATAACTCGGCTGCCGCACAGCAATACCGGCGAGTGTACCGACAATAACCTTTGCTCTCGTTCTGTCCTTAGAAATATCTCTTGTCGCTTTATCAACATTTCTGTTGTGTCCGTCTATATATGGTTGTGTAATATACGCTGTTATCCCCGTTATTGCACGGTTAGGAGCCGGTCTTGATGCCCAATCGGCAATTTTATTCCAGGTGTCAGGGTTTCCGTTAGGAACTGACATTTTGGGGATACGGTCAAAAATTTTACTGATACTTATAGACATACAACGACACACTCACTATCTGTTATGATAAAACATGTAAAGGATAATAATTGACTTATTTTGAGATAATATTACAAAAAATTTACAATTATTCTTCATTAAGGCTCAAAACAGCCATAAAAGCTTCCTGAGGAACTTCAACTTTCCCAACTGCTTTCATCCGTTTTTTGCCTCGTTTTTGTTTTTCAAGAAGTTTTCTTTTTCTTGTAATGTCACCGCCGTAACATTTATCAAGCACGCTTTTTCGCATTGCTTTGATTGTTGTTCTGGCAATTACCCGCCCACCGATTGCTGCCTGAATGGGCACTTCAAATAATTGCCTTGGAATAATATCTTTTAATTTAGCGGTAAGTTTTTGCCCGATATAATATGCACTGTCTTCGTGACAGATAACAGACAAAGCGTCCACTGTTTCCCCGGCAAGAAGAATATCAAGTTTTACAAGTTTTGAACGCTTATAGTCTTCAAACTCGTAGTCCATGCTTGCATATCCTTTTGAGCGCGATTTTAATTGGTCATAAAAATCAGTAATTACTTCACTCAACGGAATATGGTAAATTAACTCGGCCCTGACTTTATCCAGATAATTCATATTTATAAATATACCGCGCTTAGTTTGTGCCAAGTCCATTAACGTTCCGACATAATCATTCGGTGCAATGATAGAAACTTTTACATAAGGCTCCTCTATATAGTCTCTGTACTGTGCAGGAGGAAGATTTGCAGGGTTATCAATCTCAACAACCTCACCGTTAGTTTTATGAACCCTGTAAACTACAGACGGAGCAGTTGTTACAATTGAAAGATTGTATTCTCTTTCAAGCCTTTCCTGTGCAATTTCCATATGGAGCATTCCAAGAAATCCGCACCTGAAACCAAACCCTAATGCCGAAGATGTTTCCGGTTCAAAAGTAATACTGCTGTCATTGAGTTTTAGCTTCTCCAAGGCTTCTTTTAATTCATGGTAATCTTCATTATCCACCGGATAAAGTCCCGAAAAAACCATCGGCAGTGCCTCTTTGTACCCCGGCAACGGTTCCGATGCTGGATTATCAACATGTGTAACTGTATCACCGACAAATCTCGTTAATTCTTTTATAGACGCCGCAAAATATCCAACATCGCCGCAAACAAGTTCATCAACCTGTACTCTGTTCGGTGTTAAATACCCCAATTCCACAACTTCATATTCTTTTTTAGATGCCATAAATCGTATTTTATCACCGTTACAGAGTTTACCGTCCATTATTTTAAAGAAACAAAGCGTTCCTAAATACTGGTCATACGCACTGTCAAAAATCAAAGCGCGTAATGGCTTTTCTGTAGTATCCTCAGGCGGAGGTATAAAATCAACAATAGCTTCAAGCACGTTATCGATACCTAATCCCGTTTTGGCACTTACAGGGATTGCCATAGAAGTATCAATACCGAGGATTTCTTCAATTTCAGCCTTTACCCGTTCAACATCCGCAGACGGCAAATCTATTTTGTTGATAATAGGGATTATTTCAAGATTCTGTTCAATTGCCATATAAACATTGGCTAAAGTTTGCGCTTCAACACCCTGAGTTGCATCGACAATCAGAAGAGCGCCCTCGCACGCAGCAAGCGACCGAGATACCTCATAAGAAAAATCAACGTGTCCCGGAGTATCAATAAGGTTAAGAATATAATCTTTACCGTCTTTTGCCTTATAGTTCATCCTTGCGGCATTCAACTTGATAGTAATTCCGCGTTCACGTTCAATATCCATTGTATCAAGCAGTTGATCCTGCATATCACGCTCTGCAATCGTTCCTGTTGCTTCAAGTAACCTGTCAGCCAGTGTTGATTTACCATGATCAATATGGGCTATTATACAAAAATTCCTTACATTGTCTCTGTACTTCATAATTCAATTATAACCAAAACAAAAAATTATATATATTTTTCTCCACAAAATGCACCGGCGGGCTTGTTATTCGTACTTACGACAGCGGCTCAATGCAGCTTACTCCGGAAATAAAAAGACCGGACTTGATATTGTCCGGTCTTTTGTATGTATAAGAAAGAGTATTAACGTTTTGAGAATTGGAAACGTTTTCTTGCTCTTTTTCTACCGTATTTTTTACGTTCTTTAACACGCGGGTCACGGGTTAAGAGACCTTCTGAACGAAGAACACTTTTATATTCTTCATTAGATTTTAATAATGCTCTTGCAATACCATGTCTGATAGCCCCTGATTGTGAAACAATACCGCCGCCTAAAGTCTTAACTCTTACATCATATTTGTCTTGATTTTCAGTTAAAACTAACGGTCTGTAAATCATCATTTCAACAGCAGGTCTGTTTCCTATATAAGCTTTTAATGTTTTACCGTTAACAAAAACTCTGCCCTTACCTCTAACAAGAGTAACTACAGCTACAGAGGTCTTTCTGCGTCCGGTTGCTTTAATTTCTTCTTTATTAAGTGCCATTATTTAGCCTCCTTTTCTAATAAGATAGGTTTTTGTGCAGCATGCGGATGTTCAGAACCTGCATATACTTTTAATTTAGTAAATTGAGTATCGCCTAAAGTATTATGTTGCAACATACCTTTAACTGCTTTTTCAATAGCCAATCTCGGGTCTTTTTCCATTAAGGCTCTAAAACTAGCACTCTTTAAACCGCCCGGATAACCGGTGTGGTGATAGTAAATTTTAGAGTTTTCTTTATCGCCTGATACTCTAACCTTGTCAGCATTGATAATAATTACAAAATCACCTGTATCAACGTTAGGAGTATACTGCGGTTTATGTTTTCCTCTTAAGATATTAGCAGCTCTTACTGCGAGGCGACCAAGGATTTCGCCTTCCGCATCAAGAACGTACCATTTTCTTTCAACTTCCAGAGGTTTTGCTGAATATGTTTTCATGCGTATTCTCCAATATAATTAATTAATATTCTACTTTCATCAACGTCAATCCATAAGGACTAACGGTTTGTCCGGCTCTAGACCGGTCTTTTGCCTCCAAAACTTCTTTCATAAGAGCGGGAGACAAATTGTGCCCTTCTATTTTTAGAAGAGTACCGACAATAGTTCTTACCATATTGTATAGAAACCTGTTCCCTGCAATATCAATAATAACCTTGTCGCAGTCCCGACTGCATTTAATATCATACAGCGTACAGACTTTGCTCGGGTTTAGCGTTCCGGAACTCTTAAACGACGAAAAATCATGTTCGCCTAATAAGTAATTTAGGGCTTCCTGCATTCTCTCGAGATTTACAGGATACTTAATCCTGAGCAAATCACCGTCAAATGCCTGTTTGTACTTTCGGTTCATAAACTCATATCTGTAATATCTTTTTTTTGCAGATTTTTGAGCATGAAACCTTTCCGGTACAATCCTTAAATCAGAAACAGAAATGTCCGGCGGTAAAATTTCATTCAACTGATAGACAAATTTTGAAGCAACAATATCATTGTCATGGTCAAAATGAACAACCTGCCCTTTAGCGTTGACACCTCTGTCTGTTCTTCCGGAGAAGACTGTCTTTACGGGTCTTATTTTATTAAGGGATTCATAACGAACCCCGGTTAATAATGTACAAATTCCTCTTT
>CALUTH010000075.1 GCA_944323635.1 Candidatus Gastranaerophilales bacterium | reverse complement strand
ATATCATATCATATCATATAGGGGATTATATCAAGGTTTCAGACATTTTTAAATTCATCTTTACATTTCGTTACATTAGAAAATTTGTTAAGTTTTCGTAATATTTCAATTTAAAAAATACGCACTACACGTTGATACAATGATATAAAATCTGTCCGATTGTACGCCTTCAGGTTTTGTGCTACTCTTAATTTATGATTGAACTCCTGATTTTATACTTATTAAACAAATACCAGCTTACGATGTACGGCACGCAGAAAAAGATTGCGGAAGATTTTGCAATCTATACAAAACCGGGTATCGGCACTATTAAACCTGCACTGGTAAGGCTAGAAGAAAAAGGTTTTATAACATCAAGGCGTTCTATATCAAACGGAGGCAGGGTTTCCGTATATTATACAATCACACCCGCAGGGATGGAAGAATTAAAACGGCTTATCGTTGCACGAACATCAGATAACCCGGTTAAATTTCTGAATACCGCACGGATTAAATTAATCTGCGCATCACTCCTCACCCCGCAGGAACAGGTTAAACTCATCGATCAGCTTAAACTAAAGGCTGAAACCCTCTACAACAAAACAGCAGGCAAAATAGAAAGCGCCGATTTTTATTACAAAATGGTCACAGACAACCAGCTGCAGGAGTACAAAAACTTTATGTCGCTTTTAGAAGGTATGAGAAATGGCTGCACTGGTTAGTGACGTAGTTGAAGGTTCTATTGCGGAAGAACTCGGAATCTCATCGGGGGATGAAATTCTCTCCATTGACGGGATGAAACTCCGCGATATGATTGATTACAAATTCCTTACCGCATCGGAAGAATTAACTATTGAAATAAAGAAAACAAGCGGAGAGGTTGAAGAAATAGAACTTGAAAAAGACTTTGAGGACGATTTGGGTATCATCTTTGAAAGTGCCGTTTTTGATAAAATCAAACCCTGTTTAAACCACTGCATTTTTTGTTTCGTCGATCAGCAGCCCAAAGGACTCAGAAAAACACTCTACATAAAAGATGATGATTACAGACTGTCATACCTGCAGGGAACTTATGTTACACTGACCAATCTCACGGACGAAGACAAAAAGCGAATAAAATCAATGAGTCTCGGACCGTTTTATGTTTCAGTGCACACGACAAATCCCGAATTACGGGCTAAAATGCTGCGAAACCCGAACGCCGCAAAGATTATGGAAGAATTAAACTGGTTTAAAAAGAATCACATTCCGTTCCATGCACAAATCGTACTCTGTCCCGGATTTAACGACGGAGAAGAACTTGACCGCACGCTCAAAGACCTTACTTCACTTAAAAGCGCACTCCTGTCGGTTGCCATCGTTCCTGTCGGGATTACAAACTTTAGAGAAGGCGATTTGCTGAAAGATGTAACAAAAGAAAAAGCGATTGAAACAATAGAAATCGCAAACAAATACAAAAAAGTCTGCTGCTCCGACGAATTTTTCTTGAAAGCAGGGTTTGACATTCCGCCTGCAAAATATTACGGGAATTACCCGCAATTATCAGACGGTGTCGGCTCTTTAAGACTTTTATTGGAGGATTTTAAGAAGTGCAAACTGCCAAAATCAATAAAATCACCGCTCAAACTTGTTTTTGCCTCATCAACGGCAGCGTATACCGCTGTAAAACAAATTGCAGACAGGTTTAACAAAGTAAAAAAACTGGAATGTATAACCCTGCCCGTAAAATCCGAGTACTGGGGGAAAAATATTACGGTTGCGGGATTAATCACTTCTGACGACCTTATTAACACTGTTAAAGATACCGATGCGGATTTTGTCGTGATACCGTCGGTTATGCTAAAACCATACAGCGAGGACTTTTTAGACGGCAATAACCTTGACTATGTAAAAGCAAAAACAAAAAAAGAATTTCTTGTTATTAATAACAGCTATTCTTTTAAAGAAGTTGCCGATTTTGTAAATTCTTTTTCATAATTAACTAAAAAACAGCAATTTTTAGCCTTTACATGTTTTTATAAATATATGGGAATTAATGAGACAAATTTTAACCCGTTCAATCCGGGCAGCTACTACAGCGGACAATCCGGCAGTGCTGCAGGATTTTCATCTGATTTTAATCCGTTTAATCCGATGGGGGACGGGGCTTCAGGTTATTACCCTTCTGAAACAAAAGGGGCGTCTCCGTTCGGTTATACATCTTCAGGAACGGTTCAAGGAACGGACAGCTTTACCCGCACAACCCCGAAACCGCCGGTTAAAGAGCTTTACGGTATTGATAAATTCAACGCAATGAGCGAGGCAGAACGCGCGCTTATTGAGATTTCACCGGATACAAGAAAACAGATTGATGAAGTTCTTACAATGACAAATACCATAGAAAAAGAACTCAAAAACAGATACCCGAAGGGTGTAAATCTTGTCGGACTGGGGCGTTCGCCATCCCTGTTGATGGAAATATTCAAAGCGAAAGGGTACGACACAAAAACCTGCGCACTCTCCAACCTTACAAGCGGCGAGTACGATATAAGCGGTAAATACAGCTACTTAAAACAGTTAGACACGAACGACGTAAAAGCGTATAATGAATATTTAAAAGAACTGGGGCTTACTCCGGAAAAAATCAAAGCAAGCCCTAAACCAACCGTTTTTGTAGACTATACGAGAACGGGGAATTCGCTGAGAAGCTTTGCGGAACTTCTGAAACGCCCAGAAATAGGCATCGGGCATCTGGATAATGTTGCCTTCCTAAGTCTTAATAAAGACCTTATGCCGAACCAGACGATAGCGGATAAAGCCCTGATTGACAAATTCTGGGAAAAACTGGGGATAAAAAACTTCTCCTTCGCCCCGCGTGTAAATATTTCAGAAATAGGCAAAGCCGGAGAAATCGTACACAATTTTAAGCCCGCGGAAAGCGCGGTAAAGTTTTTACTGCAAGCAATAAAAGTTATTAAAGGCAAAGTTTAATACAAGATTAAATAGGTCGGGCTTCAGCCCTACCTATTAATATTTTCTGATGCGGTAAATCTGTGATTTACCGCATCCTACAAACTATTAACTTTGTTTTCCCTAGCCAACGAAGAGCCCCCGAAGAGCAAGAAGAATGTGGAGGCAAGTTGTCTCCCATCTACATCCGGAAGGAGGAATTTCGGCAGGGTGCCGTGTGAGCATAAACGAACTCAGCCCCATAAAAGTCTGGAATAAGTATCGGAAAATGTGAAATTTTCCGATACCACGAATAATCCAAGAGGGAGGAAAGATAGGAGCGAAGGATAATTTTTGCCCCATCCTACGAAGGGGGAGAATTTCTAAGCTCACACAGTTCACTTAGAAATACGGACGCGGGTTAGTCTCCCCGCTCCCGTATTTCCGCCTTTTATCCCTGCAATAATTTGCAAAAAAACGCCCGTGATTTTTATTTTGTCACAAGTTTTGCAAACTTTCTTTTACCTGCCTGCAACACCACGCCTGAAAGATTTTCCAGAGTAAGCCCCATATCGGAAACCTTTTCGCCGTCAAGTTTTACACCGCCGCCCTGAACAAGACGTTTTGCCTCGCCTTTTGATGCCGTAAATCCTAATTCCACAAGCAAATCAAGCAGCAGCTTGCCGTTTTCAACCTCAACCGTCTGAATATCATCAGGAATACCCTTGTTTGAAACAACATTGATAAAATCAGCCTGTGCGGCGTCTGCGCCGTCATTTCCGTGATATTCCGCAGTGATTGTATGTGCGAGTTTCATTTTTAAATCACGCGGATTTATACTTGAAGATGCAATTTGTTCATCCATTTTATTAAGTTCGTCTGCCGAAACATCCGTCAATAATGAATAGTAGCGTGTAATCATATTATCAGGTATAGACATAAGTTTGCCGAACATATCTTTTGCGCTGTCAGTAAGTGAAATACAGTGTTCCGGATAAGTTTTCGACATCTTCACAACCCCGTCCGTACCCTCCAGCAACGGAAGCAGGCATACCAATTGCGGATATTTTTTCCCGTAAGCAGTCTGAATATCACGCCCCAAAAGCGTATTAAATCTCTGGTCTGTACCGCCTAGTTCTATATCTGCGTCAATCTCAACAGAATCATAAGCCTGCATAAGCGGATAAAAGAATTCCACTATAGAAATAGGTTTGCCCTCCGCGTAACGTTTTGCAAAATCATCCCTTGTCATCATTTGCGCAACGGTTACTTTAGAAGAAAGTTTAAGCAAATCCGTAAAACTCATCTTGTGCAGCCAATCAGCGTTATTAACAACTTCCGCCTCAGAAACATCAAGAACTTTTGACATTTGTTCAAAATACGTTTCGGCGTTCTTTTCAACTTCTTCTTTACTTAGCGCGGGACGGGTTTCGGATTTCCCTGACGGGTCGCCGACCATTGCAGTTGCGCCGCCAACCAGCAGCACTATTTTATGCCCGAGTTTTTGAAACTCTCTTAACTTTCTCATAACAACAGTATGCCCGAGATGCAAATCCGGACGTGTAGGATCCATACCGAGTTTTATCCTGAGCGGTTTTCCCGTATCGTGCGAATACTGAAACTTTGCCGCCAATTCTTCAATCCCGCCGGGGAGAATTTCGCTGTTGCGGGCAATCATCTTTGCCTGTTCTATAAATTCTTCTCTTATCTCTGTCATACTTATATTTTCCTTTCATTATTTTTTAAAAGTTTTAACAAGAAAAACCAATGGTATTATTATAATACAAGCAACCGCATAAATCCTGAAACTGTCAATAAACGCCCAGAGTGTTGATTGCTGTATCATTTCGTTATATAAGAGATTCTGTCCCAGATATGACGCGGTATGCGGATCAACATTTGTCATAAACATAGACGAATAAGCCTGTAGTTTCTGGTTAAAAATATCATTAAGCGGGTGAAGCTTCCCGACAAGCATATACTGGTGGATTTGCGAAAATCTTGAAATCATAGTTGAAACAATAGACGTACCGATTGCACCGCCTATTATTTTCAACAGGTTTTGAAGTCCGCTTGCGTTAGTCATTTGTTCGTTAGAAATAGTCATTACAGACAACGAAATAATCGGAACCATTGCAAACCCCATTCCTAAACCAAAAATAAAGTTCGGAACTTCAACGTTAAGCGAAGATATTTCAAGGTTAAGAAAACCTAAAATCCAGCCGGCAATCCCCATCAATGCAAGTCCCAATGCTACAAGCCACCTGTTATCTACTTTATTTGCAAGTTGACCGCAAAATACAAGCGCAATCAATGCGCCTAACCCGCGGGGCATCATCGTTATACCGCTTAAAAACGCATCATATCCCATCATAGATTGCAAAAACTGCGGAAGAATTGCCATTGAAGCAAGCATAACCCCCTGCATTACAACCTGAACAAATGTTCCTATAAAATAGTTTTTATCTTTCAATACCGATAAATCAACCAACGGATGTTTATTTTTTATTTGAGAAATTACAAAAACAATCAAAGCAATTACCGATATGATAGAAAGTCTGGTAATAAATTTAGAACCAAACCAGTCAAGATCATTCCCTTTATCAAGTACTACCTGCAGAGTAACCAACCACAAAAAAAGGAAGAAAAAACCGACAAAATCAGTTTTTACCCCCGCCTGCCTGCGCGCATACGGCGGATCCTCGATAAGCTGTTTTGCAAGAATAAGAGAAATAATCCCTATCGGTATATTAATAAAATAAATATACGGCCACGACCAGTTGATAGTAAGCCATCCGCCGACTATAGGACCTATTATAGGTGCAATAACTACAACCAGCCCGAACATTGCCATAGCTTTACCGCGGACCTGCGGCTCAAAGTTTTCCAGAAGACACGCCTGCGCAATCGGGAGCAGCCCGCCGCCGCCTATCCCCTGCAAAATCCTTGAAAGTATCATCATTTCATTAGACTTTGATATTCCGCATAAAAAGGACGCACACGAAAATATAGCAATCGAGAGCATAAAAAAGTTTTTACGCCCCATAACCTTAGAGAACCAGCCCACCATCGGGATTACAATACCACTGGCAACAAGATAACTGGTCAATATCCACATTGACTCCTGACGGCTGATTGAAAAAGATCCGGCCATATAAGGTAATGCAACATTTGCAATAGTTTCATCAAGTACAAACATAAATGCAGCACCCATTAAGGGAATTGAGGCTAACCACGGATTAATCCTTGGTTTCCACTCCTCGGCGGCAATTTCATTACTCATGTTCATATCCTCTTTTTTACTGACCCGATTATAATACCCCAAATACAAAAGAGGGTAAAGGGGGGGGTAAATGTCACTTTACATTTAAATAGCAACTACAAGCTTGATGCAGAGGGAGGGGTAAATGTACTTTACGTTTGAATAGCGACTACAAGCTTAGCGCAGGAAAAAATCTTATCCTCATATAACTGCCACAAACGACAAGCAGGCTAAGATTAAAAGGACTTTTATCTTTGTTACCTTTTACAATCTTATAAAAGCAGATCTGGTAAAAGCAATGGATTAATAAAATATCCGGTTTGTGCTAAAATCAATTTATGACAAAGGTAGCAATAATCAGCCACGGATGTGCAAAAAACTTAATAGACAGCGAACTTATTTTCGGGTTGCTCGCAGAAAACGGATACGAAGTTTCGCTTGATGACAACAGTGCGGATATTGTAATTATCAATACCTGTTCGTTTATTTGCGATGCTGAACGCGAATCCGTAAAAAGTATATTAGAACAAATTGAATACGGTAAAAACGTTATTGTAACCGGCTGCCTTTCTCAGAAACATGCCGGCGAACTTAAAACCGCAATTCCTGAAATTAAAGCAGTTGTAGGTACAACCGACTTTACAAAGCTTCCCGACATAATTGCAAAAATTGTAAAAGGGGAAGAATATATCGAGGATGTAAACGCAAATCCCGACTATATTTACCCCGAGAATATCAAACGCCAGCAAATCACTATGGGCGCAAGTTCTTATTTAAAAATTGCTGAAGGGTGTAACTATAACTGCGGCTACTGTATAATTCCGCATCTTAGAGGTAAATATCATTCCAGAAACATACAAAACATCATCGCGGAAGCTAAAGAACTTGTAAGCAAAGGTGTAACCGAAATAATCCTGATTGCGCAGGATACGTCTTATTACGGTGTTGATATTTACAACAAGCCTTCCCTTGCATGTCTTCTGGAAGAATTAAACAAAATTGAAGGATTAATCTGGATACGTATAATGTACACCCATCCGGCAATGATTAATGATGAACTTCTTGAAACGATTGCCCGACTGGATAAAGTCGTTAAATATATCGACATTCCGCTCCAGCACTCGCATCCGGATATGTTAAAGCGGATGAACCGTCCTGTAATGGATTACAGGGAACTTATAAAGCGCATGAGGGACAAAATTCCCGGAGTTGCAATAAGAACCGCATTTATTACCGGTTATCCGGGAGAAACAGAGGAGGAGTTTGAACATCTTTACAACTTTATTAAAGATGTCAAATTTGACCGCCTTGGAGTTTTCCGGTATTCGCGAGAAAAAGGAACTCCGTCTTATTCAATGAAACCGCGTATCAGCGCAAAAACGGCAAGAGAGCGGCAGAAAAAGCTTATGCAATTACAGCAGGAAATTTCTCTTGAAAGGAATAAAAACTTGATAGGCAAAACCCTGCCCTGTATAATAGAAGGGTTTTCAGACAGCGGATATGTAATTGCAAGAACACAGTATGACGCACCGGAGGTCGATGGTGTTGTTAACATTAAAACCGAAGAGGCTGTTGTCCCCGGTGATATTGAGAATGTAAAAATCACAGGCGCGGATTTTTATGACCTTGTCGGGGAAATTCAAAATTAGTTAATTTTTTACAGGCAAAAATGAACTTTTATAATTTAAAATCGTTATAAAAGTACAGAGGACAAAAAAATGACGAAAAAGTGTGACAAATATGAAGCCTTATTTACTTTTGCAACGGACGAAGAGTTCCGGAAACATCTTCTGGAATGCGAAGACTGCCGGCGCGAACATGAGAAAATGAACCGCGTTTCGGAATTGATTGCAGAAGTAAAACCGCAGTTTGCAAAGCGTAAAGATAAATACAGAAATATTAAAATTGCCTGCATACTGTGTATGGTGCTATTTGCCGGAGCAACCTTCCAAACAGCGGATAATAATTACAGAATTGTTGAACAGATTATGTATGGTGAACAGTTAACACCCGAGGATTTAGGATTTCCGACAGACAGTTATGGTTTAATAATGGTGGATGAATAGGTTAATGGATTTTTCAAAAATAATCAAAGAACACGGTTCTGCTGTCAGAAAAGTAATTAAAACAGTAACCAATGAGCAGAATGAAGATCTTGAACAAGAAGTATATTTAAGAGTTTACAAGAACTCTGACAAATATCAGGCAACCGGCAGTTTTAAAAGCTGGATTTGCACAATTGCACGCAATATATCAAAAGACTATTTAAAATCCGCACGCTACAGAATGGAGCAGCCGGTAAACGATGATGAAAATAATATACTTAATTCAATCAAAGATAAAAAAAGCAATCCGGAACACGAGTTTGCCGCAAAACTCCGCAGAAAAAGAATTATAAATGCAATAAATAATCTTAAGCCAAAATTTAAAGAAATAGTAATCCTTGCAGAAATTGAAGGATTAAGCTACGACGACATTTCTAAAAAACTAAATATTCCGCAGGGAACGGTAAAATCAAGGCTCTATAATGCAAAAAGAGCACTGGCGGACGAACTTTCCGATTTGTTATAGGGAGAATTCACAATGAATAAGTATCTATTAATATTAATATTATCATTAGCAGTACTGGGACAGACCGCATTTGCGACCCCTGAGCCGAAAGAATTTGAACCTCCAAAACCACCGGCAGGAATAGCTGCACCGCGGAACCCTGAAATGGAAAAACACAGAAAAGAATTTAACAAACGTCTTAATCTTACAGAAGAACAGAAACAAAAAGCAAAACAATCACGAATTGAGTCACAGGCAAAAATGAAGCCGCTGATGGATGAACTTATCAGCAAGCAGCAGGAAAGAAACAGGCTTGAGAATAGTGACGGAAATGACAAAGAAATACAAACGCTAAATAATGAAATTAAGGATTTAAGACAGGATTTGCATAACATTATCCTGCAAAACGAGCGCGATTTCATGGAAATATTAACACCGGAACAAAAAACAGAGTTTAATAAAATGCGCGAAGAACGCAAACAGGTGATTCAAAAACAACGAATGATGAAAAAGAATATGAAACCGCATCAACAATAATGTAATGCTTGCATCAATATTTGAAAAATATTGTATAATTGTTTTATGCTCCAAATAATATCAATGTATCTTGAATATCTTGAACTTGAAAAAGGGCTCTCAATCAACAGTATTGACGCGTATAGACGTGATTTAACGGGTTTTGCGGAGAGTACGGAGAGTGATAATATAAACGATATTACACGGCAGAGCGTAAGCCGGTATATACGGGGACTAAAAGAGAATAACTACGCAATCTCAAGTATTATCAGGAAAATCGCATCGCTGCGCGGATTTTTCAAATGGGCGTACGCCGCAGGTTTGACTGCCGCAAATCCCGCACTTGCAATTGAACAGCCAAAGCTGCCGAAAAAATTACCAAAAGTACTTAATATAACCGAAATAGAAACGTTATTAAAAGAAGATTTAACGCTCACCGAACACCTTATAATGGAGCTTTTATACAGCTGCGGGTTTCGGGTTTCAGAACTTGTTAATTTAAAACTAAATGATATAGACATAAATTCAAAGTACATAAGATGTTTCGGCAAAGGCTCCAAGGAAAGGATTGTACCAATCGGGGAAAGCGCAAAAACGGCAATAGAATATTACCTGCCGCACAGGGATTTGCTTGTTTCAAAATTCAATTTTCAGAGCAAAAAACTGCTGTTATCAGAAACCGGACATGAAATGACACGGCAGGAGGTTTACAACTTCATCAGAAAGCAGGGCGAAAAAATCCACAAACACATAAGCCCGCACACTTTAAGACATACTTTTGCAACGCACCTTATTGAAAACGGCGCAGATTTAAGGATTGTACAGGAACTTCTGGGGCACAGCAGCGTATCCACAACCCAGTTATATACACATATCAGCAAAAAACGGCTTA
>CALUTH010000074.1 GCA_944323635.1 Candidatus Gastranaerophilales bacterium | reverse complement strand
AACGGAAGTGTTGTAACAAGCGGAAGAAATATTCCACTAAGCGGTAATGAAGATATCAGAATGTACGGCAATCAAGTTGGTATCAAACAAGGCTCAACAATTCACTTGTATGGTGAAGATGGCAAACCTGCAGGAACAAGAACAGCATAAAAGGGAGGGAAGTATGACAGAAACACTTAAACAGCAACAACAGCTAGAAAAGCTCTTGCTATCGGAAGACTTAGAGGAACTGAATGATTTAACAGGTCATTTTAATATCTTTAATGCATTGAAACTACAAAACAATGAAATTAGGCATTCTAATTTCTTAGCTTGGCTGATGACACCATATGAGACACACAAGCTCGGAAGTTACTTTTTAAAAGAGTTTTTAAAAGAAGCTATTAAAGATTACTCATTAGATGAAAATATAGCTTTATCACTAAAAGATATTGCTTTTTGTAATTTCGATGATACAGAAGTTAAGCGTGAATATAAAAACATTGATTTGTTACTTATCAATCACACAAACAATTTTGTCTGCATTATAGAAAATAAAATATGGACGGGAGAACATGACTGCCAACTGGAACGTTATGCAGATATAGTCGATAATGAATTTAAAGATTACAGTAAGTTATATATATACCTTGCACCCTATAACGATTGTGATACGGAATTGCTTGAAAGAAATAACCAAGAACGTAAAGTCTATTATATTCCGATGAATTATGAGCAAGTGCATAATGTTATTAATAAGATTTTACGTTTTAAAGCTGATAGTATTAGTTCTGATGTAAGAACTTTCATTGAACATTATAATAATATGATAGAAAGGAATATCATGGGACAAACAGATAAACAAATTGTAGACTTATGTCGCAAAATATACAGAGAAAATAAAGCTGCCATTGACCTCATTAATGAAAATAATGATTTTAAAGCTGAATTGTTTGAAACACTATTGGAGATACTAAATAAACGCAATGATGTAGAAGTTTCATCAACAGAGGATTTCTGTATTAAATGCTTACCGACAAATATTAATAACCTTGATAAACTTAAATTCGCAAAGTACCCTGCAAATGATTGTATTGTTCATATAAATTTTATAGGTAATTTTAGGTGGAAAAATTGTTTATATGTAGAAATTGGGATTACTGGTGAATATAACAACGATACGGAAGAAAATCGGCAAACAAGAGACCAGCTTTTACAATTTTTACAAAATAAACTGGGATTTAAAAAATTCAATGGTAAAGATAATTGGAAATATACTCCATATGTACCTGTCTTTAATGCCGAAGATTTTTACAGATGTGTTGATACTGAAGACCTCAAACAATGCCTAGAGAACAAAATTAATGATGTCAAATCAATATATATTGACGGATTACGTGATGCACTAAACGAATTCTGCAAATAAAATCAATACAAGCACAACTATGACTTATTTTGCCGTAGTTGTGCTTTATTATAATATTATTAAGAGTTAAACATGTGAGGGCAGAATGTCAAGATTAAATAAAACAGAGCAAATAATAGAACTTGCAATGATGTTTCAGAATAGTTTCTGCGGACTATGCATTGATGATATTCAAGAGCACTTTGAGTGTTCCAGACGTTCTGCAGAGAGAATGAAAGCTCTTTTATTTGACTTGTTTCCCGAAAAAATTGAGGAAGTTCCAACATCTGATAAGAAAAAGCGGTGGAGATTTGCTAAAGGTACAATGAATGCACTTATCACTTTTACAGCAGATGATTTTGCAAACCTTGAATATTTGAAGGGACTCACGACAGATGAGAACAAAAAGAAACAGCTTGATGAACTCATTGCAAAGATTAAGGCTCTAACTCCTCAAAAGAATTTGAGAACTCTTGATACAGATGTTTCTGCTATTTTAGAATCGGAAGGTTTTGCCGTAAGACAGTATTCCGGAGTATCTGTTGCACCAAAGATGTTGGAACAGCTTAGAACGGCTATGCTTGCATTTAAAAAGATTCAATTTGATTACCCGATAGATAATAAAATAAAGACAATTACTCTAAACCCTTATGGGCTTGTTATCTCTGACAAGTATTATCTGGTTGGCTTCAATGAATATGTGAATGCCCTAAGACAGTATAAGGTAAACAAAATTACTAACCTAACTATCCTGGAAGAGTACTTTGATAAAGATGAGAACTTTTCTCTGACCAATTACTGCAACAATTCTTTTGGAGTTTATCAAGAAGAGCCTTTAAACATAACGCTTAAATTTGATAAATCAGCGGCAGAAGAAGCTGCAAACTACCATTTTCATCCGACCCAGAAGGGTAAATTAAACAAAGACGGAAGTTATACACTAACCTTCAAAGCAGGCGGCAGGTATGCAATCTGTCAAGAATTATTTAAATGGGGTACTGCCGTAACAATTAAGAGCCCCGCGGAATTAAGAAATTATTACAAGCAATATCTGCGTGATGTACTTGAGAAGTATTAAAATTTATTTACCGATATAAAACCCGTCACATTATGCTGTGCCGGTATCAGTCCTGTCATTCGTTTGCCCATTTTTTGTAAACACTTTTGAGGAACTCTAAATTTATTACATTATTTTCATAAAATTTTTGGTAATCTTCATATTGCAAATTCATATCAAAGGCGACAATATCTTTGAATATCGGGCAACTATCAACTTCAGGACTTTTAAATAATTCTTTTAATACTGAATATTCCAATCTGTTATCAATCCAATGGTAAACAGAAAGTCCCAGAAATGATGTATATAGATTTGAGCAATGCGCAAAATATAAATTTTTACAATAGAATGTTGCTATTGTATCTTTAAAATCCGTATCCTTCAAATAGGTCATAAACCAATCTAAATTAAAATACTTATCCAATTTCAAATATTTCTTTTGCCAGCTTTTAGATTTATTTCGACTGAATATTTTTAACCACTTTTGAGATTTACCGTATAAGTAATACCAAAAGACCAATGATGTCCCCTGATATTGGAACGATGCATATCTAAGGAAAAGTTTTCGATAGAATTTGCCGCTGCATAGCCCTCTGCCATTTTCAACAGGTCAGCCGTTTTAGACGCATCCAGTAAAAACATTGTATCGTCAGCATCTATATTCCACAGGGTTTGTATATTATTTTTCGCCGCATGATAATAAGTGGTTAAATGTGCAAATGTCGCATTTCGCTAATAACGTACGGCAATATTCCTGACTATCTTTCTCAAAAATATATTTTTACAACTTTTTATAAACTTTATATCTAAATCATAAAACTGTATTTTATCCAAAATTTTTCTGTTAAGCTCGGGGTTGTCTGATAAGATATAGAAATCATATCCAAGTCGATTAACTATATCAATCCATTGCTGAATACACATGAGCGATAAATGATCACCCCTGTTTACCTTCAAATAAACAACAGGTTTATCATTACCAATATGTTTTTTCTTTACATTTATATTAGGAGGAAAATACTTTTTAACCTTATTCACTACACTATATTGCAATATAGGTAAACCGCAAAATTTGACTACGGATAATGTTCCCTGTTCCAATTTGATTTTTACTCTTTTTAATAATCTCATTTAATTTGTTCCTTATATATCACTCATCCGACTTTGTTCCTATTTTCGAAAATGTAGTGGTGCCTGATTATTTTAATCGGGTATCATTTTTATAATTTTTTCAACAACCGGACTTTCTTAATTTACATTCCCGAAATTCCATTTTATCTACAAAAATAAGTTTAACATAAAATAAAATCATGAAAACCCATGTGTTTATTAAATTATATACATATTTTGTAATATTAATCTTACTGTAATATTCATATTACATGCAACCATGTTTATATGGGTATACGCAAACTGAGAAATAGTATTGGCAGAAAGGTAAAAGCCTTAAGATTAGAGAGCGGGTTGTCGCAAGAAAAGCTTGCCGAGCATGTTAATATGTCCAGAGAGCATATATCCTGCATTGAAAGAGGGAAAAACCTCGCAAGTACAGAAACACTATATTACTTAGCCCAATTTTTTAACGTTGATATTAAGGATTTTTTTGATTGATATTGTTATCAGGAATGCAGCCATATTTATCCAGTCCGTGAGAATGCGGATTTTGTCTTGTTGTCGGCAAACAGGAGATTAAAGTACCGCCCACTTTACTACTAAAAAGAGAATTTCATGATTAATGCCCCCATTTTAAAATTGGTTGCGAAACCCTAAAGACTAAAAAACCGGAAGTATCAGGGTTTGATACTTCCAGTGAAATGGTTGCGGGAGCCTGTCTTGAATGGTTTTCCATACAATTTCATAGTCCACGCCAAAATAATCATGGATTAGTTTATCTCTCATCCCTGCAATTTGTTTGAAAGGGATATGCGGATAATTGTTTCTGAAATCTTCCGGTAAATTTTTTACGGCTTCACCTATAATTTCAAAATTTCGTTCAACGGCATCTCTTAACATATCGTTATTAAGAAATTGATTAAAGTTAAGCCCTTCAGTGTATTTGAGTATTTTAAATAAAGAACTTTGAATATCCTCTAAATAAAACAGCGGATCTTTTCGTTTCATAAGGTTATTGCTTCCTTCAGGATTTTGTCTTTTATAAAAGTTTTCAAACTATTAGTTGTGCCTAAATCAATTTTTTTGCCAAACAGTGCGGATAAGTATTCCTGTAAGTCCATAAAATCAAACATGTCTATAGGATTTGTGAAACTTACAAGCAGATCAATATCACTGTTTGCTGTCGGATGCTTTTTTGCATAAGAACCAAATAATAAAAATTTGTCTACAGAAAACTTTTCTCTAAAATAATCCATACTGTTATGGATTATCTGTTTTATTTCTTCAATGGTATATATCTTGTCATTCATCATAGCTGTATAATATCATATTTTTTATTTTTCCGCATCCTCATTTTTTTAGTATAATTTAGATATGGACATAAGAGAATCAAACGCAAATATACACAGAGATGCGTGGGTGGAGATTAATTTAAGCAGACTTGCGGATAATATTGAGCGTATCAAGAACAGCCTGCCGGCGGATAAGAAAATTCTTGCGGTTATTAAGGCGGACGCATACGGGCACGGGGCAACAATGTGCGCGCCGATACTTGCGGCATCGGGAGTTTATACCCTCGGGGTTGCGTCTGTTGATGAAGGGCTTGATTTGAGGAAAGCAAAGATTAAACTCCCTATTCTGGTTCTTGGTTCGGTTCCTGCCTGGGCAATAGAAACGGCTGTTAAAAATGATATTCAAATCCCGCTGTTTACGGATGAACACTTGAAAGCCTGCGAAGAACTCTATTCACGGCAGGGTATTAAAACAAAAGCCCATATCAAACTTGATACCGGCATGAACAGAATCGGGATTTCCGAGCAGCGTGCGCTTGATTTTATTAACCGTGTGAAAAACTCCGGAGCGGTTGAATTAAAAGGGATTTTTACCCACCTTGCAAACGCCGAGGACGAAGAAAAAACACAAAAACAAATAGATATTTGGAACAGAGTTGTTTCTAAAATTGATACGCATGGGCTGATATTGCATATCCTGAATACTGCGGGCTTAATGACTTACGATGTTCAATCAGATATGGTGCGCGCCGGAATTGCGCTCTACGGATTATACCCTGATTTGGCGCCGTTCGCGCATAAGATTGAAGGCTTAAAACCGCTTATGGGGCTGAAAGGCAGAATAACCAATATCCACGATATAAAAGCCGGTGACGGTGTAAGTTACGGGTATACATATATTGCGGATAAAGATACAAAAATTGCTACAATCCCGATAGGGTACGCTGACGGTGTGTCCAGAAGTTTGAGCAACAAGATTTACGGCAGCCTAAACGGGCATAAAGTTAAGCAGGTCGGGAACATTACCATGGATCAGATGATGTTTGATATAACGGGGCTTGAGGCAAAGACGGGCGACATTATAGAACTGCTGAACGATGATTTAACCATTGATAACTGGGCGGATATCCTCGGAACTATTAATTATGAATTAACCTGCAGACTGAAAGTCCGTCTTCCGCGCGTGTATGTGCGCTAGAGTGCAGGGGGGAAGGGGTAAATAGTAAATGTAAACTTGCAGGTTGGTGGTTTCTACCCCCTATCCAACTAAAATATTTGTTTGGCTGAAAGCCCAACCTACTTTCTTATAATATTGAACAAATATCTTGATACGTTGTCAGAACTCTCAATATTCTTAGAGTTTTATTATCAACTATTCTATAAACGATTAAATAGTTCTTTTTAACAATATAGAATTTGACATCCAAATAAGTAAAATCTTCTCTTGTCTTGCCAAGGTCAGGGTGCAGGCATAGTGTTTCAAATGTTTTATTAAATAGCTTTACAAATTTCCCTGCGGCTGCTTTGTTATCTTTGGCGATATAATCCGAAATTATTTCAATATCGTTATATGCTTTGCTTGTAATTTCAAGTTTTAAATTACTCATATTTTTTAATCAACTTATCCATAACTGAATGTCCGTCAAAAATTACTGTATCATTCCAGCCCTCTTCAATCTCGTTATTTAATTGTGCAAATCTTTTCCTGATCATTTCATCCTTAGAAGCCATCATTCTTAAAGCTTCTCTGATAACCTCGCTGACAGAGTTGTATAAACCCGATGCAACCTTATCCTGTACAAATTTTTCTAATGTTGGAGTTAAAGATATGTTCATATATACCTCATTTATAACAATCTATGTTTATATAATAACAAATTTTGTTATTATTTTCAATCATTGAAATTTACTTATTAATAAAGCAATTTTTGTATGTGATAAACAAATCGCAGAAATAAAAAGGACCGGTCAATTCCGGTCCGGGGTAAATAATGATTGTGAAAGTTGTATGAAAGGGGGAGAGGTTTATTTATACCTTTTCGAGTTCAAAAAACTCTACTACGGTATCCATTACGTTGTTAAAAAAGAAATCTAATTCACATCCCAAATTACTATTTTGTTCACTCACTTCTTTGTTCTCCTTTGCTAAATCGACAATACTCATAAGCGCTTGGTCATTAATCTGCATATCATATCCTTTCCTATTTCATTAGAGTTATTCAGTAATATTACTATCGGCATTTTTTTGAAAAACTTTAGGGTTTTTGAAGAATTATTTACAAATGTTTACAAATTGACGATAAAACAGCCTGCCATCTGTCTTTGTGCCGGCAAAATCCATAGCCGCTATTTATTTATATTTTTTTTTGGAGTATAAATATTTATGTAAGATAATGAATAACGGATATTTGAGAGGATAAGAAAATGCAGGTTGCAATAAGCTGGTTAAACGAATTTGTAGACTTAACGGACAAAACTCCGGAAGAAATAGCCCATGAGCTTACGATGAGCGGGTTAGAGGTTGAAGAAGTTGAAGAAATTAAACCGAAGTTTACAAACATAGTAACAGCAAGGATTGAAAAGATTGACCAGCACCCTAACGCTGATAAACTTCACCTTGTAACAATCAATACCGGTTCAGGTTTAAAGACTGTAGTATGCGGCGCGCAAAATATTGCGGAAGGGCAGATTATTCCTTATGCATCTGTGGGCAGTAAGGTTTTAAACCGCAAGACAGGCGAAGAATTTACTCTCACTCCAGCCGTTATCAGAGGGGTTGAATCTCAAGGTATGCTCTGTTCTGCCGATGAACTCGGGGTTGATGACAGAAATTATCAGGAAGAAGACGGGATTTTAATCCTCAACAGAATTTTCCCCGATGTAAAAATCGGTATGGATGTGGAAAAAGTTTTGGGTTTTAACAATGATGTGGTTCTTCACGTTGCGCCTACCGCAAACCGCGGTGACGAAATGTCTGTAATCGGTATTGCAAGAGAACTTTGTGCTCTTTTTGACAAGCAATTAAAACAAAACTATGTAAAAGCCGACGAAACTATCCCGAATAAAGGTTTTGAAGTGGAAATCAAAGACGACGAAACTTGCAAATACTATTCTATAGCGGTATTAAAAGGTATTAATATCAAGCCGTCACCGGATTGGATGCAGCAGAGACTGCTCAATTCCGGCATTCGAGCAATAAACAATGTTGTTGATATTACAAACTATGTTCTGTTAGAGTATGGCACACCGCTCCATGCGTTTGATTACGATAAATTGAACGGGTACCTGTCGGTACGGTATGCAAATCCAGGTGAAAAACTTGTCACGCTTGATGAGGTTGAACGTGAATTGACATCAGAATCCGTAGTAATTGCTACAAAAGAAGAGCCTGTTTGCCTTGGCGGTGTTTTTGGCGGTGCAAATTCCGAGATTGATGAAAATTCTAAGAACCTTGCGCTTGAGGCTGCGTACTTTACTCCTGCAACCAACAGAAAGAGTGCAAGAAGTGTAGGGTATCGTTCTGAGGCGTGTGCGCGTTTTGAACGCGGTGTAGACCGTATGGCTGTTAAGTCGGGCTTGCAAAGGGCGATAAACCTGCTTGTTGAATATGCGGATGCGAAGGTTGAATGTGTTACATCAACTGGCTGTCCGGATTACGAACCGATAAATATTACTCTCAGGTTTAGCGAAATCAAAAGACTTCTGGGATGTGATATTGAACAGGATAAATGTATAAATATCCTTGAGCGTCTCGGGTTTAAACTCCTCGGCAAAAATGAGGCGGCTGCAAAATTTGAAGTTCCTTCATTCAGAGCGGATGACGTTACAAGAGAAGTTGATTTGATTGAAGAAATTGCACGGATTAACGGATATGACAAGATTACGCCGATGCTCCCCGCAAAATCGGCAACTCCTGTAATTTCTACGGAAGAAAGAATAATTAAAAAAGTAAGGACTATTATGTCTGCATCAGGTTTTGATGAAGTCGTTACAACATCCTTGATTGGTGAACCTCTGTTAAACCAGTTTAGTATAAAATTTGACAGAGAGAATGCAATCTATGTTGAAAACCCGCAGAGCGAAGATTACACAATGCTCCGTCAAACCCTTGCCGCTAATATGCTTAATTGTTTGAAATACAACTGGGATAACGGACAAAAAATACTCTGGTTTTACGAACTTGGCAAAACTTACCTTAAGACTGCTCCTGCCGATACAAAGAACGCCGGCGTGGAAGAACGTCAGGTACTTTCAGGTGTAATGTGCGGGAACAAGGAAAACAGAAAGTGGAATTCTAACACTTCTAAAATTAATCAGGATATAGATTTCTATTCAATAAAAGGTATTGTTGATAAGGTTCTGGCTGAATTAAATCTTGATAAGAGGGTAAAATACCAGCTTTTAGCTGAATCTGCGATTGCAGCAACACATTCAACGCTTCACCCGTACAAGACGGCTGTTCTTACGCTTCTCGGTAAGCAGCCGCAGGTTATCGGGTACTATGGTGAAATTCATCCCGAGTTGTTAAATAAATTGAAAATTAATCAGCCTGCGTATATATTTAAACTCGATTTGGACGCTCTTGTCGCTGCTGTTAACGAAACTGTTGTAAGATATAAAAAACTTCCTCAATTCCCTGAGGTACAAAGGGATTTGGCGGTTATTATCCCTGACGGTTATCCATGGGCAGAACTTGAAAAACTTGTTAAAAAAGGTGTTGCTAACAACCTGTTTAACGGGTGCGAAATATTTGATGTTTATCAAGGTGAGCATGTCAGTGAGGGATTTAAAAGTATTGCCTTCCGTGTTAAAATGCAGGACGCTGCCGCTACTTTAACCGATGAGGTTATTGCACAGCAGATGGCGAATATTCGTTCTGTTATTAAGAAAAATATTTCAGAAGCAAGCTTTAGGGAATAAACATGAAAAAAACAATCTTCACGTTTATAGTCTGTTTCATGACGGCGCTGGCTGTCAGGGCAAATTATATGCCCTTTTATTCGGATGCAATTCCGAACGAGGCGCTTGGCGTATACCAGACAGTGGGGCAGTTAAAGGTTTACGATTCGCCTGTGGATAATGCAAAAGAAAAATTCTGTCTTAAGATTGACTACAATGCAGATATGCCCGAGGGCGTTTTTGCGGCGTTTGTACCGGAAAAACAGCTTTCTTTTTTGTATGTGACGGATGTTGACGAAGGCTGGGTTGAAGTTCTTTATGACAAGAATAAAAATCTGCGCGGCTGGGTCAAACTTGATGATCAGTTTTTGTTTAGTTCATGGATGACTTTTTATAATCTGTACGGTCGCAAGTATGGACTTAAATTGATGAAAGACTTACCTTCGGATTACAAAGTCCTGAAATCTGCGCCGGAGGATGGTGCACAGGTTGTGTCAAGGATTAATTATCCTACAAAGATTAATTTGACTGCACTTCGCGGCAACTGGGCGCTGGTTTCCGTGCTGGATATGGATAAAACCCCAAAAACGGGTTATTTAAAATGGCGCAGTGCTGACGGTGAGATTTACGCGTTCCCCGAAATCAAATAATTGTTAAGTTAACTTTATCGCCTCCGGCGGCTCCTCCGGATGTTTTTTGACTGCAAAATATTTATGGGCCGGGCTTGCAGCTCAACAATAACTGAAAGATAAACCTTCTCCTATATTGGCACAACTGTCCATGATAAATTTGATATTTATTTTCTGTTTTTTTCTACAGTCTCTTACCGAAACAATGACAGGGCAAAATT
>CALUTH010000073.1 GCA_944323635.1 Candidatus Gastranaerophilales bacterium | reverse complement strand
AAACTATAGTAAAAAAAAAGACGAAAAAAGCCGGTAAAGAGACAAAAACAAAATTTAGTCCAAAGAACGGTGAACCCATTGCGTCTCCCTGTATATCAATACTAACGTACATTGCCTGATATATGGAGCAAAAAAACGCACAAATACTAAAGGTTATAAATGCCACGGGTAAACTGTACAACCACTTATCACGCCTTATAATTACCGAGATTATAAATCCTAAAAAGGCATATAGTATACCAAACGGAAATATAAGAACCCAGGCGGTAAGAAGGTAAGAAAATAAGCCCCAGGCTGTAGTTTCCGGGATAAACAAAAAACCTAAATAGGTTACCAGCCCCGCAGCTATGGAGGTTAATAAAACCGAACCTTGCAACATCAGGTATTTGATACTCGGTTTTTGGGATAGTTTGGTTAAGTTAATACTCATACAAAAATAGTAACATATTTTTATAAATTTTACAATTAATAAATTAATATAGAAAGGAATAAGAAAACATGTATAACTTTAAAACAGACATAAAATTTCATAATGAATTGCAAGCCTGCTCAAATGCAGTATATGGAGAAAAAGGTTATGAGCTTCCTTCAGTATATACACATGCTGAAAAACCAATATATGATCTCAGGACAGGGTTTTCAGCTTTTATCCTAAAAAAGGGTAACAATATTGTTATTGCTTTTGGAGGATCACATGAGCCAGAAGATTTTGGTAATGATATTGACCTTATATTAAACAGAAAAACTCCTGACCAGTTTATACAAGGCTTGGAACTATATAAACGATGCAAAGAAAAGTATAAAAATTATACAATATATCTGACAGGTGACTCATTAGGCGGCAGTATTGCACAATATACGGAAGCAAAAACCGGTGCGCCAACAGTGACGTTCAATGCCAGAGGAGTAGGAAATTTTGTAATCAGAGAAGGTGAGAAACCAAAATCTGACAATATTATAAACTATGTCAGCAAATTAGATTTTTTTCCGAGCGGTAACGCTCAAAATATTGTAGGCAAATGCTATGAATTGGAAACAAAAAATCCACTGTGGAGTCCAATAATTTTTGGGGATCACGTTTTTATAAATCAGAAACCAATCACAGAACAAAAGGAAATAAAAAAAGAGGAGCTTGAATACTGGGAAGAAATACAACCTATAAAAGCAAGAATAAGTAAAAACGTGAAAAAGAGATTCCCGTTGAAAGATTTACATCCTAAGATTGATGAGGCGCTGGACTTGTATATTGAAGAATTAATGGAGATACCGGAAAAGTTGAAGCCTGCGGCGAAAAGTGTTGTTGATAAATACAATACATATATGGACAAGCATATGTATCGGGACAAGTTTTATCAATTTGTGGATTCTTTTAGCCAAACTCCTCCGGAGTCTAAGCCTGTATCTTACGGCGGCAAGATTTATATCAAAGAATATCGCAGGATGGACGGAACACGTGTTGAGGGGCACTGGCGTTCGCTGCCTGATGATGCGGGATTTGACCCCAATAAAAAGCTTACTGATATGGATAAAGACGAATTAGACAAAGCATTGGATTTTTATATGGATGTGTATAAGTAGGGCATTACTCCTTTTGTTTGTTTTATGTAATAGTTGCCGGAGATTTCTCCGGCTTTTTTTATTAAAACCCTGTTCTTATTGCATTTTTACCGAATTTTGTTTCTATGTTATCAATACACCTTGCAAGATTATTATTTCGTTCGCCGTTTTCATTTAATAAGGTCAACTGCTTACTGTTTTCCGGCTCAAAATCCGCAAGATACACTCCCGTACTCCTGTAAATAATTTCAGGCTTATAAAGTTTTTCAAAGAGTTCAAATACGGTTTTTTGAATTTCTAATTCAAAATTTGTACTCTCCGTTAGTTTACGGCTTAGGCTTGTAACCTGAAAATCTTTTGTTCTTAGCATAACACCGATATTAGCCGCAAGCAGCCCGTACCTTCTCAGTTTGGAGCAGGCACTATGAATATGTGTATTTATTGCCGTTTTCAATACATTTTTATCACTGCTAAACTCCCTTAGCGCCGAAGTATGCTGAATGGATTTTGGCAGTTCCTCCTGCGGATTAACTATTGACGTACATTCTCCGAGAAGTTCGTGTTTAAGATTCAACCCCACAACGCCCAGCATAGCCTGAAGTATCGTATCAGGTTTTGAGACAAAATCATACGCATTTAATATTCCGCGCTGGATAAGCGTCTTTTTAAGCTTTCTGCCAATCCCCCATATTTCTTCAACCGCCGTCTCCTTCAAAATAGTTTCTATATCCTCATCCCTGACGACAAAAATACCTCCCGTATGTTTTGCCTTGTCGCTGCCGAGTTTTGCAAGGGTCTTAGAAGACGCAAGTCCGATTGATACGGTTATTCCTGTCTCTTCTTTTATTCCGTTTCTTATCATTCTTATAATTTCTTCGTAGTTCTTATTATAAAGCCGCGTAGTGCCGGTTAAATCAATAAACGCTTCATCTATAGAATATACTTCCACATTTGGTGAATACGTTTTTAATTTGTCCATCACCTTTTTAGATATTTCAGCATACAGGTCTTTATTGCCGGACAAATATATAACCTCAGGAAACTCTCTTTTTGCCATAAAATACGGCATCCCCATTTTAACCCCTGTTTGTTTCGCCTCCCTTGAACGCGATATAACGCACCCGTCATTGTTACTTAAAACACAAACAGGCAGTCCGATAAGTTTCGGTTTTAAAACCTGTTCACAGGCAACAAAAAACGAATCACAATCTACAAGTGCAATAACATTTTTCATACCAACAGTATAATATAATTATTTATTGTTTGTCTTTATTTTTTTTAAAAACATATAAGCAAGCAATGCCGTATCATTATCCGGAGAAACATCTTTATATACAATATTATCAAGTCTATAGCCCGCATTATACAAGTATTTTTCACTTAATACACACTGTGCCCCGGTAGGATTATCGCCATCACCGGTTATAACCTTGTTATCTCTTGAGAAGTAAATACAATTGATTGGCATCATTTCATTTTTAAAAACAATTTTCTTATCTTTTATAAAATATAAATCTTTATTCTGTTCAAACCTGTACGCAATATTGGCAGACTGGTCATTAATTCCATATATTACAATATCATAATTTTTTAAATCATTAATATCAAAAATTTCCAGGACTTTTATATCAACATGATACCCCTCATTATTAAGTCTTTCCAGCTGCGCAAAATAAGTACCGTAGGAGGGAAATATAACAAACTTTGTTTCTTTAGGATAACTGCGAACAACGTTAGCAATTTTTGTCTCAGTAGAAATTCTATCAAGATTTTTTTTGTACAGTGTCCAACTTTCACGCTGTTGAACAGCTTTCAATGATTGATGCTTGACAAACAGGGCATCACAGATTTTTATCACCGGCTGATGCCATAAGTGGGTTGATACCAGCGTCAGATAAAACATTGCAAAAAATACGATAAACCACTTGCCTAACCCGAATTTTCGAAAATATGTCCACCCGATAACAGGCGCACACACAACAATAAAAGAAGCAATAAACCTGTTATTATATGTCATAAACACAATAGAATAAGACATTACGACAAACGTAACAACAAACATCAAAGCGTATAAAAAATATTCTATACGGTTTTTGTTTCTTCTAAACATCGGAGAAACAAGCGAGTATACTACAGACGGAATAAATACAATCAACCCGAGTATACCGCAGCCCGTTAAAGGCGCAATTATTGCATTATTTAAGACCCCGGAATTACCGGAGTTAATACCATCAGGAATGTAAGAAAGATTAAGAACATCCAGAAGAATATCCCGCAGCGGAATAATTATTTTACCTGCTGCCGCATTCCACGTAAACCCCGTAAAGTCAAAAAACAGAACAAAGTTTTTAATAGAGTTTGCCGCAAGCCCTTTCAGTCCGTAAAAATTCCTGTGCATTTCAACCGTATTAAATGAGCCAAGCGGATTTGAGAACCACAAAATATTTTCAATATAGTTATATGCCGAAAAAATCAGGAAGTTTATTATTCCGAACCCTATAAAATACAAAAACGGTTTTACAAAATTCTTATTTAATATTTTGTAAGAGTTATAAATCATATAAAGCGCAACCGCAGGAATCAGGAAAAAAGCGGTTGTCTTTGTCCCGACAGCAATTGCATAACACATCGCGGACATAAAAAGGGGAATATAACATAAATATCTTTTTTCAGAAGTTTCAGACAAATTAATCACAAAACTTCTGATTTGCAAAATACTTTCTTTAAACAGGTACATAGACGCCAGGACCAGTCCTGATATGATTATATCGGTCTCCGTCCCCGACGCCTGCACAAGAACAGACGCAAAGGAGGAAAGAATAAATATAACCCACAACCTGCGTTTAATAGAAAAATTACTCATTACCCCGTACAGAGAAACGATTGACAGAATAAACCCGATAAAACTAAACAGGCTGAGTGCAAGCATTTTGTTTGTAAAAAGAATAACCCAGGTGTAG
Source organism: Candidatus Gastranaerophilales bacterium (assembly GCA_944323635.1). Taxonomy (GTDB): domain Bacteria; phylum Cyanobacteriota; class Vampirovibrionia; order Gastranaerophilales; family Gastranaerophilaceae; genus CALUTH01. Next base: position 6,285 of record CALUTH010000073.1, on the reverse strand, counting down.
AGGATTTCTGAATTAACAGGAAAAGCAAGCATCCGCACCTGCGGGGTGAAAAAGTGGTTTATTGAATGATTATTCGCCCAGAACAGCGCACGTGCAGCGTGATAAATCTGTGCATCGCCGCTGCTTAATTCCATAACAATACAAAGAAACAGTGACACGGCTAAAAACAACACAAATCCTAAGCTTAAAACAATCAGCGCCTTATCCGCAAGAATGTTTTTTAAAATACTTTTTATATCAGGTACTTTTTTAAATAACGGTTTTCCGCTTTTTAACCAGACTGCAAGGACTGTTAGTAGTATAATAGCCTGCAGTATCAGGAAATTAACCGTATAAAGGAGTTTAAACGGTGACAACAGTTCCGTAACAAGGACTACCTGCGCAAACGCAGTAATAATAAAGTAAATAAATCCGGATATAAAATTCCGCGGTTTAAGTACAGAAGTTATTAAATATGAATTTGCAATAACAAAAATTACAGACAGTGCAAACAACATTTGAGAACCCTATAGAGGAACATAGCCGGTATATATAACGCTTGCCCAGTTAGAAAAATAACTTATTTGCGTAAGACTGCCTGTCTTAATAAGAACTTTTGCCTGATTCCCTTTCGTTAATTCAAGAGCATTAGCAACCGCAGCCTGAATAACACTCGGGTAGGTCACAACAATAATACGGTTTCCTATCTGGTCCTCAACTATTTTATCGATAATATCACCGACTCTTTTATTAAACGCGTGGAGTTCTTCCCCGCCGTTTGGAGTAAATTGAAGAAGATCAAAAGGTTTTTCTTTTAATTCCGGATATTTTATAAATACGGAATCAATAGACAAACCATTCCAGTCGCCGCATTTTCTTTCATAGAGTTCCGGCAGCGGTTCAAATTTTGTTCTGAATACCTTTGTAACCATTTCAGCAGTCTGAGTGCATCTTAGAGCGGGAGATGAATAAATTTTATTAGCCTTCAAGCCCCTGTTTTGCAAATATTCGCAAACCTTTTGTATTTCGGATTCACCAAGCTCCGACAACGGCGGATATTGCTCTTTATCAGAATATATAAATTCTTCGCTATGAACGGTCGCACCATGTGCAACAAAGGTTATTTTACATTTTCTTCTTCTCATAATTCACTCTCCAAAAGAATTATATCATATATCGGAATAATTCTCTATTATTTTATTAAATCGGCATCCGGCTTAACGAACTTAAACGGTTCAGGCTGTGTTGTTCTGGAGTATTTGACATCCGGCAGTCCAAAAAGCATTACATAAACCGGTTTATAACCATCCGGAATATTACATATCTTTTTCAATTCCGGCATAAATTTAAAACACGCCTCCGCAAACCCGCACCAGCAGGTTCCAAGCCCCAGAGAATTTGCATAAAGTTCAAAATAGCTGAGTGCAATAACGGGGTCAATATCCCTGCAAGGAGCGTTATCCGGAGATGACGCAACGATAAAATGCGGCGCATTACGAAATATTACATCCTGCCTGTTTATTAAAAGTTTTTTATAATGTGCAAACTTTTTTGCGGGGCCTGCAAAAGGCAGAAATCTCAGAAGACGGGCTAATTTATTAATAACATACTCTCTTATTTTATCCGTTTCCGCTTTATCCTCAACAATCGTAAATAAAAGTCTGTGATCGTTACATCCCGTAGGTGTATAGTTTAGTGATTCTTTTAACTTTTCGATTATTTCAGCAGACACTGATTCATTCTTGAAAAGCCTTGTACTTCTTCTATATTTTATAGCATTTAAGACCGCCTCCGAATCCGGAGCCTGCAACGGGACGGAATTTTCGGGCTTTTTCCCGAGTATTGAGACCGCACCTGCAGGGCAAATTGCAAGACAGTGCTGGCATTCAATACATCTGTCCTCACCGCAGGGCGCAAACTGCGGTTTATTATCTTCACCAAATTCAAGCGCGTTTGAAATACAATCCTTTATACATAATCCGCAGGATACACATTTTGATTTATCAATAACAAGATTTTTTGACATAATTCTCTCTCCTTTACCATATATTAGTTTTGTACTTCTTGCAGCACCCTTTTAACAGTTTGGGAAACTTCCCGAAACCGTCATTCCTTATTATTTACCCCTACCCCCTCGCCGCTAACCATCTGGGAAATCTGGTATTGAATAGTATTAGCCTTATTCAAATATTGAAGCAAACGTTCATATTTCTTGGAGGATTCGCCGTAAGGAGTTTGCATAGAAACTAAATCATCCACATTTTTATTAATATTTTCAAGCTTTATAAGCGCGTCTTTGATATGCAGAGCGGCACCAAATTTATCCGAGACTCTGGATAATAAATGCCGGTTCAGGAAATCGGCTGTTTTTTGTATGATCCCTACAGATTTTTCAGGTGCCCGTGTAACAATATTTAGAATTTCGCCTGAGAGCTTCGACGGAAGACTTTGATTATTGTAATTTCTGTAAAGTTCCTGTAACTCTTGTTCATATTGTTTTTTCTTACTGTTTAAAATTTTTAACTGCTGAAAATCACTGATTGCAGCAGCGCTTGCAATCCCTGTTTGAACCCTTTTCAGTTTATTTTCCAACTTATTAATCCTGTATTCCAGCCGGAACATTTCATCATCAACGCCTTTGTAAGCACTTTCGCTAAAAAGATTGCTATCGAGGTCGTTAAGCCGGTGTTCACCTGCCGCAAGAACAGGAACAGATGCTTCATCTGTTGTATCAAAATCAAAGTCCAGACTTTCATCCTGATTTCCAAACGGATTAGAACTATTTTGCAAACCTTCAAAATCATTATCCATACAATACATTATACATTAAATTCAGGTTTTTACGAGTTTTTAAAAAGTTTAACGGATAAAACGTTTTATTTAAAAGAAAGTATTGCAAAAATTTAGCGTATGTATTAAAATTAAACGTATCAATTGAGAGGATGATAATGATAAATAAGAGTCTTTTTTTATTATGTATACTGTTGATACCAAACACAGCAAATGCAGATTTTATTTTGCCTGACACAGCTGAAGGATTTACCGTTCCATACGAAACGATTCAATCTAACAAGGTCTGCGAATATTTGGCTTTTAATGGTCATATAAGTTCTGACGGAATGGGAGGATATTACACTCCTAACGGGCACGTAAGTTCTGACGGAATGGGAGGGTATTACACTCCTAACGGACACGTAAGTTCTGACGGAATGGGAGGATATTATACCCCTAACGGGCACGTAAGTTCTGACGGAATGGGAGGATATTATTATTAATTTCTACATCCTGCATCTTCTGCATCGGTCAGACCGTCATAGTTATTATCCACTCCATCAGCACAAGAGCCTATAGACTCCCACCCTTCGGTACGCGGAATATACATCAGCCACCAGTCGTCAATCCGCGCCCACAGATATTCAAAAAATTCCCTGTACGCTGATGTTATATCGTGATTTTTGATAACCAAAACATTTTCATCGTTATAAATCTGACCGCTTTTTGAAAAATTCATTGAACCTATTACGGTAATTTCATCATCAATAAGAATAGTTTTGCAGTGAAGTTTGCCTGCATAATTTTCCGCCTTAACCTCAACTCCGCCGGCTCTTAAGTATTTAATCTGAGAGTATTTGGAGTGCGCGTTAAGAGCGTCAAGTATAATTTTAACATCTACACCGCGCTTTTTCGCATTTATAAGTTCGTCCGCCATAAACTTATCCATAATAAGGAACGCAGGAATATAGATATACTTTTTAGCATTTCTTATTAAGGGAAGGATTTGCTCATTTGTAATATTATCCTGCGGAGAGAAGAAAACAGAGACAGAAGAACCGCCAAGATTTATATTTGTATTATCAGTAGTTTGGGATTTTTGTGTATGGAATTTGTTATCATACATTTGTTCAAATTCCCGTTTATAGATTTCCGCAATTACGGGAGAATCAATTACAACAGCTGTATTTGTGTTATAGCCTGACATATCCGAAGGACTGAGGTTTGCAGAACCTGTAAATACCGATTTATTATCAAATATATAAAACTTGTTGTGCATTATTACGTTACCATAAGAGGTTTTAACAGATTTTTGCGCCTCTTTATCGCTGACGGAATCCGGGATAACCTCCGCAAGCCTTACTGTATCTTCGTATATTGACCCGCCGGCTTTATCAAGGTCATATACCATACGGATTTTTACCCCGCGTTTTTGAGCCGCAGCAATAGCCGCCTCGAGTTGAGGAACTTTTCTATAGCCGTAAACCGCCATATCAATAGAAGTTTGAGCATTATTAATTCGTGAGAACAGTTCCTGACAGACAGTTGAGGAACAGGAAGTATCGGGCTTTAATTTTTTAGTAAAATCCGTGTAAAATATTTTTATATTCCCGTAAACCGCAGTCGTTTGAGGAGGTACGGACACTTGAATTTTCACCGGTTTATCAAGACAGACCTTACAGAAAGTCGTTTTCTCGGGCAGGGTTGATTTCTCAAAGAGTTTGTAATTTTCCGTTTTTTGAGAAAACTTACAGGCGTATTTGTGGGCTTTTAGGTTATGAAGGTTTACTATATAAAACTCGTGCCCTCTGATATAGTCAATAATTTCTTTATATTTTTCAGGCGCCGTACGGGAATTAAACCCGGAGTTGTTAAAGATTTCCGCATAAGTTTTGCCATCTACATACAAAACCTGATTTTTATACCGGACTTTTTTGTTAAACAAAAAATCTTCCGCATAATTTTTGGCAAGTTCGCTGAAAATAAACCGCTCTTCCTCATTTAACCCGTCGTTTTCATCGTATAAAACTTTTATATCCGGCAGATTTACTTCTTCACCCGCGTCGGGAGAATTATTACGGTTAAAATCAATAACAAAACAGGACGGAGTTTTAACCTTTAAAATATCGTAGAAAGAACTACGGTAATAAATAATCAGCGAAGCAGCCGCCAGAAATATAACGAGTAATAATAAAAATATCCTTTTTCCCATCAGTCAATATACTAGCACAAACAGCGATGTAAATGAGCTAATATAAAAAAGCCCCTTCTGTATTAATTTAAACCGCCGCAGAACAAGATGCCACTATGTTTAGTCAAAAGAATAGAAGGTTTTGCCGGTTAGGCATACCTCCCAACGATAACTTTGGCAATTAATTGAACACTGAAGATTCTTTAATGTCGTAATATCAGTAAATCCAAGGTATTTTATGCAACCTTGACCGTATAACCCAATTCTTTAATAATTTTTAGCGCAGTAGCTAATTGCGGCTGCTGTTCACCGTTAAAAATTGCATAAAGATTGCTCCTTGAAATACCGGTTTTTTTAGACATGCCCAGAATAGAATCTTTTGCTCTTACAGCGTACTCTAAAGCTTTTACAAAAGCGTTTAAATCATTGTCTTGCAAAAATTCTTCAAACCCGATATTTATCCATTCTTTGATGTCTTCATCCGTTTTTAAATCGTTTAAAATGTATTCATTAAAAGATTTTGATTTACTCATTTTTAAGCCTCCATTGTTCAAGAAGTTCTTTTGCTTTTTCTATATCTTTTGATTGTTTTGATTTATCACCACCGTTGATTAATAAAATTATTTTGTTATATTCTTCCGTATAATAAATTCTGTATCCCTTGCCAAAGGTAAAACGTAATTCAGACATATCTTCGGATAACTTTTTAGCATCCCCGAAATTTCCATCTTCTATTCTGAGTATTCTTTGGTTTATACGTTTCCTTGTAATACTGTCTAAGGAGTTTAACCATTCTATAATCGGAGCCTTACCATTTGGTAACACTAAATACACTATTTTATAATTACGCATAATTATATTGTACTGTATACAGTACACTTTGTCAATTAGTAAGTCTAACAATCAGAGACCGTCTGCAGATTTATTTTTGTCTATTTGGAATAAAAAGCAACCAACCGGACATCAAAGTACAGAGCTAGCATAAAAAGCCCCTTCTGTATTAATTTAAACCGCCCGCACAAGCAATACAGCGATATAAACAAGCGAAAAGCGCAACTAGCATATTAAAATATGGAGCGTAGGGGATTCGAACCCCTGACCCCGACACTGCCAGTGTCGTGCGCTACCAACTGCGCTAACGCCCCAATACAGCAGGTTTAATTATAACATAAATGATAGAATTGTGTTTAAAATATTTTCTTTTATACGCACTTTGTCCATTCTTCACCACAGTGCGGTAAAACTTTACGAGAATACGTCAAATGCTCGTTCAACGTTATCATCTATCATTGAACGATAGGCATCCAGCATTTCATTTATCGCGTTCTGTTCGGTCTCCAGTT
>CALUTH010000072.1 GCA_944323635.1 Candidatus Gastranaerophilales bacterium | reverse complement strand
ATTGTCAATATACATTCATGTTTGATATATAATAATAACTGAAATGTTTATTTACGGAATTTTATCAACAATATTATTTGCGGTATTTTTACCAATATATTATATTATAAGAGTATTTAACGGTAAATTTTTATACGGCTGGCGGGAAAAACTCGGATTTTTCAAACAACCGGATTTGGGTAAAAAAGTCATAATGTACCACGGAGTATCCGTTGGTGAAATTATTGCCCTTGAAAATTTGATTAAAAAAACAAAGGAAACATTTCCGGATTATAAAATTGTTGTTACAACGGGAACAAAAACAGGTCAAGATACAGCTGTAAAAAAATATTCAAATATAGCTGATTACATAACATATTTTCCATATGATATACCTCTGGCTGTTACAAAATTCCTCAACAAAATAAACCCTGCGGTTGTTCTGATTGCAGAAACCGAAATTTGGCCGGTTTTCGCTGATTGCTGCAAAAAAAGAAATATTCCTTTATATACAATTAACGGACGAATATCCGACAGCACTTACAGACTTTACAAATTACTCAAAGGATTTTTCAAACACGTATTTGTAAATTACACCGAAATCCTCACCCAGAGTAATGAGGACAGAGAAAAATTAATCTCAATAGGTGCACCTGAAGAACACACTCACGTTATGAAAAATTTAAAATTTGTGTTTTGTCTTGCAATACTATTCAGGTTTTTGTTCATTTTGCTCCGTTTCGTTCTCAGGTGTCTGAATTTGCATTTCTTCCGGCGGAATTTCAGGCAGCGGCGCAAGTTTTTTGCTCAATTCCGACATTGTCATATTCTTATCCATCTTTTTCAATGCCTGCAGCACATCAGTCTGATAATCCGAATCCGCAAGGTTTTTAGGCTTATCAAGAATTGCTCCCATCATTCTTCCGAGAATTCCCATAACAATTGTCGCCGGAACTATACGGTACATCATTGATATTACTGAATTCATATCAATATATTCGTAATTGAACATACAAATTCCTGCCAATACCATGAACGTAATAGCCGCAAATGATGTGCAAAGCGTACTTTTTAAATCCATACTACTTGTTTATATTCTCCATATTTTTCTTCATACAGAACTGAACGAGTGTCATTTTATCAATGTTGCTTAAGCAGGTAAATCTGCCGGATATGGTATATACACCCGCGTCATTTTTCTCAACACGTATAAGTTTGTACTTACAGCTTACGCTCAAATCTTTTTCAAGCTGTAATGTAACATCGTATTCATCCTCAATATTGATATTTTCTTTTGTAGAGAGTTTCATACCACCTGCAGAAATATCAAGTGTTCTTGCTTTATGTACTTTATCACCCGATTTAAGCTCTATATCCGACAGGAAAGTTATACGTGTAAACTTACGGCGCTGTAAAAATCTGTGTTTAATAGGGTTTGCGATAGAAATAACATTGTTATTCAAATCCTTGATATAAGATTCAAAGTACAAATACCCGTTATCCGTGAGCGAATAAAAATCACAAATATGATTTTGAATAAGCCCCTTAGGAGTATACTTAAGCTGCATTGTAAAGCCGTCCATATCAACATTGAGGACTTTACCCTTATTAGAATTTTTAAAATCCTGCGGCACAATATCAACAATCTGGTCTTTTTTTATAAGTTCTCTCATAAACTATCCTTTCCGGTTTTTGACTAAATTTTTACAAGCCCGACAGACTTGGCTTTAACATTCTGCGTAATTTCATTATATGACATAATTGAAATCTGCGGATAAGTTCTTTCAATAAGCCGTCTGAACGCAAGCCTGATTGGCGAAGAACAAAGAACAATCGGCTGGTTGCCTGTTTGCGTAATAGCCTTTTCAAGCTCGACATTAAGCCTGTCAAGCAACTTTCTGGTAAAATCCGGATCGAGCGTAAGACTTTGCCCGTCGGGACTGACACCTTTTGCAATAGTGCTTTCGATGTCCGGCGCAAGTGTAATTGCAAGAAGTTCGCCCGTATCCGAAAGATTCTGGCTGCAAATATTTCTTGCAAGCGCCTGACGTACGTGTTCTGTGAGAAAGTCCAGATTTTTGCTTGTCTTGGAGTATAAACTCATTGTCTCCAGTATCGTTCTCAGGTCGCGAACCGCAACACCTTCTTTTAAAAGGTTTTGCATTACCATCTGTACTTCCGCAACGGAAAGATCTTTCATAACGTCAGAAACATACTCTTCGGAAACCTCTTTCTTAAGGTTTTCAAGCAGCTGCTGAACATCCGCCCTTGAAAGAATTTCCGCGGCATTACGTTTAATAACTTCTGTCAGGTGGGTTGAAATAACCGCAGAAGCACTTACAACCGTATAACCCGCAAGCTCCGCAACATCCTTATCCTTTTCTTCAATCCAGAGAGCAGGCAAACCGAATGCCGGCTCTATAGAGTGAATACCGTTCAATACAAGGGTCTCACGGGTTTCGCCGGCAGACATTGCAAGATAACGGTCAGAATAAACTTCACCTGTCTCAAGCGGGACACCTTTTAGTTTTATTTGATAAGTGTTCGGCGCCAGTTGTAAATTGTCTCTCACTCTGATTGAAGGGAGCACAATACCCAAATCTAACGCTGTCTGGCGGCGTATTTGCGCAATACGTTCAAGCAGGTCGCCGCCGAGTTCGATATTCAAAAGCGGCACAATCCTGTAGCCGACTTCAATTTCAATTGTATCAACAGTAAGTAGTTCCATAATACTTTCTTTTGTAGCTTTTTTATCGCGCTTGCCGAGTTTTTTGCGCGCATCTTCTTCTTTTTGCGCAGCAGCCTGAACATCTTTGTTCAGTTTGGTTTCCTGTGATTTTTTATATGCAAAGTAACCTGTTAACAACCCTATTCCGAGGAACGGTACGGTAGGCATACCGGGAACAAGCCCCATAAATCCTAAAAGCCCTGAAACAACACCAAGAATCTTAGGGTCGGAAAACATTTCCGTTTTGATGTCTTCGGATAAAGATTCATCTTTACCGGTTGCCCTTGATACAATCAAACCTGTTGCGGTAGAAATCAGAAGTGCGGGGATTTGAGATACAAGACCGTCACCGACAGTCAGAATAGTAAATGTGTTTAACGCTGTCTGGAACGGCATTTTCAACTGCACCATACCGATAACCAAACCGCCGACAATGTTTACAATCGTAATAATGATGCCCGCCATCGCATCACCTTTAACGAACTTGGAGGCACCATCCATAGTACCGTAAAAATCGGTTTCGCGTTCGAGTTTGCGGCGTCTTTCTTTTGCCTGATCCTCATTAATAAGTCCGGCGTTCAAATCCGCGTCAATACTCAACTGCTTACCGGGCATTTTATCCAGTGTAAATCTTGCGGATACTTCAGCAACACGGGTAGCACCGCCGGTGATAACCATAAAGTTAATTAATACCAAGATTACGAATATAACCGAACCGACAACGTAGTTCCCGCCGACAACAAACTCACCGAACGACTGAATAACGTTCCCCGCCTCGCCGTGCAGCAGAATAAGCCTTGTAGAACTAACGTTCAAGCCCAGCCTGAATAATGTTGCTATAAGGAGTACAGTAGGAAATGATGAGTAATCAAGCGGTTCTTTTGTGTATAAACAAACAAGAAGAATAACTACCGCTAAAGAAATATTAACCGTTAATAAAGCATCCAGAAGCGGGGCAGGAAGAGGAATTACCATCATGCACACAATAATGACCAGACCTATTGCAAGGACTATGTCATTATTCGCAAGTAACGATGACAACTTCTTTAAATCCACTAGTTTTTCTTCCTCCTGCTGTATACGTAAGCAAGAATTTCCGCAACAGCAACATACAAGTCTGATGGTATTATACCATCAATCGGCACAGAATTGTAGAGGGCGCGCGCAACCGGTCTGTTTTCCACTATCGGAACATTGTGTTGTTTAGCTATCTCACGTATCTGAAACGCTACGTAATCAACGCCTTTAGCCACTACCATCGGCGCGGGAGCACGGGTTTTATCATACACAATTGCAACAGCGTAATGTGTAGGATTCGTTACAACTACATCGGCATTTGGCACCTGCGCCATCATCCGGCGTTTTGCCATCTGCATCTGGGTGGAGCGAATACGGGATTTAATCTTAGGATCTCCTTCCGTATCTTTTAACTCGTCTTTTACTTCCTGCTTGGTCATTTTTATTGACTTCTCATACTCGTAATCCTGATATTTTTTATCAAGCAGTCCCAGTATAATCATTGCTATACACATATTGATAAGCATTTTAAACATTATTGCACCGATAACATCAAAAGATGACGCCAGCGGCTGACCGAGCATTCCGTAAATCTTGTCAAGTTCATTCATCAGAGTAACAATACCGCAGACGCTGACAATAACTATTTTCAAAATTGATTTTGCAAACTCAACCATTGTCCGCGGCTCAAACGGGTTAAAAAGTTTTTTGGCATTATTAATAATCCGTCTTGGCGAAAGGTTTTCTAGATCAAACTTTGCCCGCTCCAGAGCAAAAACGTGACCTATTTCTATACGGATAATAACGAGAGCAGCAACAAACAACAAAACCATAAGCGGAATAATAATTGAACCTGCAGTTTGTGCGTACGGCAAAAGCATTGCAAGCAGGTCATCCGTATTCAACTCATCCGGATGAATATGTGTCATAGCAAATCTTATCATCTCTTCAACGGAAGTAAGAATCGGTGCGGCAAAGACACTCAGCAAAACAACCGCAATCGTAACAACAAAAGCAGAAGCCATATCTCTGCTTTTTGAAACATTACCCCGCTCCCGTTCTTTATTCCGCCGCCGCGGGGTGGCGTTTTCGGTTCTTTCTGCTGCCTGTTCGTTTGCCATATTCTAAAATACCGCCATCACCTGTGATAGTATACGTTCGGTTATAACCTCCATATTCTCCGCCATTGCCCTCGTAAACATTATTGACAACACAATACCGAGATAAAGTTTAAGCGGCATTGATACCATAAAAATGTTTAACTGCGGCATCATTTTGGACGTAAAGCCTAAAAGCACATCAGTCATAAACAGAATAGCAAAAATAGGCAGTACAAGCTCCATACCGACAGAAAATATCTGAGTAGAAATAACTATTATCTGCTCTACCATCTGCGGAGAGAAATCAAATGTAAACCCCACAGGCAGTGATACAAAACTGTGATAAAGGGATGAAAAGAGCAGATGATGCCCGTTTACACAAAGAAAAATCATACCTGCAAGTAATACAAAAGCCTGTGTCAAAACAGGGGAAGAACTGCCCGACAACGGATCAAGCGCGCTGCTTATCGACAGTCCCATCTGGGTGGAAAACATGTTTGCGCCCATTTCAACCCCTATGAGAATTACGTTTGCACAATACCCTATTGCAAACCCGATTAAAAACTCTTTAATCAGTATGAGCGTAAGTTCGGGCACGGCTGTCGGAACAACAAACCCGCTTGACGCTTTAACCATAGGAAATAAAATAAAAGCCACGGTTGCGGCAAACCACACCTTCACCTGTGCGGGAATAGGATATGTCGAAAAAAACGGCGCCGAGGACAAAAGCCCTGACAGACGCGTTAATATCGCCATAAACAGAACCAGATTTGTAGGTGTAAGTATTGTGCCTAAATTGTACATTAAACTCCGCCTGTTGCTAATTGTGGTATCACATCCATAAATTCGTTAACATAAGTAATAAAGAGATTAACCATCCACGGCATAAGTATGATAAGAATAACTATCCCGCCGATAATTTTCGGAACAAATGTCAGGGTGGACTCCTGAATTTGTGTAACCGTTTGGAAAACACTTATTGCAAGACCGATAACAACACCTGAAACAAGTACCGGTACTGATATTTCGAGGGTTAGTATAAACATTTTCTGCATCAATGTAATAATAATTTCCTGTTCCATACAATCTACCTCGCAAACCCTTCAACCAGCGACTTAACAACAAGATACCACCCGTCAACCATTACAAACATAATAAGTTTAAACGGCAGCGCAATCATTGTAGGCGGCAGGAACATCATACCCATTGCAACCAGAATACTTGAAACAACAATGTCTATAACAAGAAAAGGAAGATAAATTACAAACCCGATAGTAAAAGCGATTTTCAACTCGCTCAAAATAAACGCTGGGATAAGTACATATGTTGGAATATCATTTGTATCCTTAGGCTTTTCAAGTTTTGCCATCCTTACAAACAGTGCCAGCTCTTTATCGTTTGTCTGCTTAAACATAAAATCGCGCACCGGCTGAATTCCTCTATCCAACGCCGCCTGCTGCGTAATCTGGTTTTTCATATACGGCTGAAGTGCCTCGTTATTTATTTTGGTAAACACCGGTGACATTATAAAAAATGTAAGAATTATCGCAAGACTTGTCAAAACCTGATTGGGCGGGAGAGTTGTAGTACCTAAAGCCTGTCTTAAAAGCGAAAGTACTATTACAATCCGCACAAACGATGTTGTCATAATAAGAATACTCGGTGCAAGCGACAGGATTGTCAACCAGATAAGGATTTGCATACCGTTTGTGAAATCCTGCGGCGTATTTGCCGGCTGCATACCGATGTTTATATTCGGGAATGACATTGCACAAAACGACGGCAACGCGCCAAGCACAATAATCCCGATAGTCAGCATTATCTTTTTCAATATACCAAACTTCATTTTATCTCCTCAAAAAAAGGGCACATATTCCCACTGTTATTTTAACTTAAGGGGAGAAAAATTGCCAATTCTTTAAGAAAGTTTATATAGGGGTAAATAAGAGGAAGTAAACAAACAAATGCCGGAGTATACATAAATCGCCCAAAAACCAATATAATACTTGAGCCTGCGGACTCCCCATTTATTTCTGATTTGCCCTGTCACTTTTCAGCCGGTCAGCAGCAAACGCACAGAGAACAGAAAAAATTGCAACACCTGCAGCCGAAAGAGAATATTTTTTCAACCCGCCCAAAAAGTTTTTGGAATTACCGGCAAGTGTTTCGGCACCCGCAGCGGCGCCAAGCCCTAACACAGACAAAATACCGATATTTTCGACCCTGTCTTTGAATGTAAGATTGTTTTTAGGTTCTTTTACAAAAACATCATCTATACCTGAGGCATTCAAAGCCGCACACATAGCGCCCATACTAACGGCAAAAGGCAGCGCTTTTTTTTGCTATAGCACTTTTTCCAAGCCCTTTATTTTCCGCTTTGATTGAGGAATATCCGAGGGGATAAAGCGCCCCGCCGATTACTCCGCCCGACAAAACAGAACTTGCAAAACCCCTTAATCGGGTATTGCTATTTTTATTATCTGATTGAAATGTTTTGTTTATACCTATTTGCCGAATATTCATAATACCATATTTTTAAGCAATTATTTTTGTTTCCGTACTCTGATTTTTATTCTTTTTGTCTTTTATTGCGCCGATTGCAGATTTAATTATTTCAATCGCACCAACAAGAGCCAGTGCATGAACCCCGTTTTTTGTTATAACTTTCATCAAATCTTTGCCTTTATTCACTGCTGCGTCAACACCGGCAAAAACAAGAAATACTATCGAACCAAAAATTAGCGGTGCAAAACCGTTGGTTTGTTTAACGCCCTCCGGTTTACTTGACGGTTTAGCCTCCCGTTTTTCTTCTGAAGGCTTATATTTATCATAAATAGGACTATTCCAGTCGTTCAGCCAGTAATGCAGCAGACCTACACTTGTACCGATTGCCAGCGCCTATTTTATTGAACCGCCCAGACGTGCAAACAACTCTAGCCCCGCCCCCATGCCTGCACTTTCTATTATTTTTCGTTTTTGTAAACCAGACCGTTTTGAAGGGTTATCATTTTGTGCCATAAAAGCTTTATTGTTTATAGAGGAGATTTTATTTAATATCATACTTAACCTTTATTATAGATTTCATGTAAGCGTTTAGCATTGGTAGCATAAATTGATGCTATAAAATCATTATCATTTTGTGCGTGCGTTTTAAGCCAAATAGTTTTTACAGGACGTTTACCGGAAATAATGTTTTTGATAATAATAAACGGATTAATAGGTTTGATATTTTCCAACTTCAACGCCATACGCGGCTTACCTGTACCGGCGCTCAAAATTGAACCTTGCGAAACCTCTGCATAAAAATCTCTGCCAAATCTTTTTAAAACATCTGACTTAGAAACAGCGTCATATACCTCTTTGGGTATTGAACCTCTTACCGGCTTTATTGCACCAAAATTACCATTACCAATGGGCTGTACATTCATACCTGATTCCTTTCATATCGGGATAAACTGTATATATGGTAAAACAAAAAACTTTAAAAACAACCCTATGTAAAGAAATGATACAGGACAAATAGCCTACCTATAATTATCCGCCCCTGTTATTGTACCTAAACCCCTTTGATACTATTATTTTACGTCCGATTTTATCAAGCGAATTTTTCAGCCCCGCAAGGCTCTCTTCTAAGCCTTCATTTACTCCCGCCTTATCCGGATAAATACTGTAATCCTTTTTATGCTCCGTATCCTCTGCCGCGTTTAGCATCACAACATTAGCCCCCGCTGAGAGAACAAGCAGCCTGCCGTTTGGCTTAAGTGTTTCCATTGCCGTAGTTGCAGGGATATTAATATCGGGCAGAATAAGCCGCGTCACCGAGACCGCCCGCCTTGCAAGTTCAAAATCACCCGCGTCCGCCCTGCCGAGCGGAGTATCAGGATGCGGAATAAACACCCCGAGCCCTATCATATCAGCATTAATCTTTTTGAAAAATAAAATGTCTTCCGCAATCATTTCAACACTCTGCTCCTCAAGTCCGATAAGCGAGCCTGTGCCGACTTCATACCCGAGTGTCCGCAAATCTTCAAGGCAGCGTAGTCTGTTCTCAAAACTCATTTTAGGGTGGTATTTTTGATAAAGTTCTCTGTTTGTTGTCTCAATCCGCAGCAAATACCTGTCTGCACCCGCGGATTTCAGACGTTTATACTCCTCAAAACTTTTTTCTCCGATACTCAGAGTAACCGCAGCATCATTTTTCTTTATTTCTTCTACTATTCTGCAGAGTTCATCGATTTTAAACCTGCTATCCTCACCTGATTGAAGCACAATTGTATGAAACCCTTTTTCAATTGCATCCTTTGCGGCACTGATTATTTCAGGAACGCTCATTCTATACCTGTGAATTTTATTATTCTCAACCCTTAACCCGCAGTAATAACACGTACGTGTACAGTAATTTGAAAACTCAATCAGCGCACGAATATAAACCCCATCACCGGTATATTTTTTTCTTACATTATCCGCCGTATGGATAAGTTTATCCCCGCCGTATTGAAGAAGTGTTATTATTTCTTCCTTATTAAGAGAATGACATTTCAAAGCCTTATTTAAGATATTTTCTACAAAAATTTCTTCCATTGATTAGCCATATTGTTATTTTTATAGTATAACAGAAATTGGTACTAAACCATACGAGGTCATAAAATGAATACAAACGCCGAATTGATTAAACAAATAAACGACCTGAAACAAAGAAAGAATGCGGTAATTCTTGCACACTGTTATCAGAATGTTGAAATTGATGAAGTTGCGGACTTCGTCGGCGATTCTCTGTATCTTTCCAGACAGGCAGCAAATACAAATGCCGATATTATTGTATTTGCCGGTGTTTATTTTATGGCGGAAACCGCAAAAATACTATCACCTGATAAAAAGGTTCTGCTCCCGCGCAAAGAGTCCGGCTGCCTGATGGCAAATATGATTAACCTGCAGCAAATCAGGGAATTCAAAGCCCAAAACCCCGGAATACCGGTCGTTTGTTATGTTAATTCAACAGCGGAAGTCAAATCAGAATGTGATATTTGCTGTACCAGCGCCAACGCCGTTGACGTGGTACGCTCACTCAACAGCAAAAAAGTTTTATTTGTTCCGGATACTCATCTCGGGGAATACGTTGGCTCGAAACTTCCTGATATAGAAGTTATTACATACCCGGGTTATTGTCCGACACATGTTCGGATATTACCGGAAGATGTACTGGAACAGAAAAAACTGCATCCGGAGGCAAAAGTTTTATGCCATCCGGAATGCAGTAAAGAAGTCGTTGAACTTGCAGATGTTGTAGGTTCAACAACCGCAATTATGAAGTATGCAAGGGAGAGCAGGGACAAAGACTTTATAATTGTAACGGAAATCGGCGTAGTAGATCGCCTTAAGCGCGATTTTCCGGACAAAAACTTTATCCATGTCTCTTTTAAAGCCGTATGCCCCAATATGAAGTGGAACCACCTTGAAGATATTTACAATGTACTGCTAAACGAAAATAACGAGGTTGACGTTAAACCGGAATACGCTAAAAAATCACTGGAAATGATTGAGCGTATGCTGGCTGTCAAAGTCTAATTATCTTCACCGGACTGATACGTAAAAATCGAAAGCAGGTAATTGTTAAACCCGCACACTTTGTCATACCCGCTGTTTGCAAGTTCCTGAATCACATCACATCTTGATGTCAACGCCGCACACGCGTCATCAGAATAAATATTATTTTTTAAAGATAATATTCCTTCTTTTAATGACAAAATGTCCTTTTCAATAAGCTCATAATTAACGTTTAAAGCGAGCGAGCCGTCATCAATACTGTTCCAGATTTCACAAGGCAAGTTAATTAAATTTTTCATATATATTCCATCCTTTCATAAGCATTATATACCGCATTTACAATTTTGTAAATACATTAAAAAATATTTTTAAGAAATTTACATTGCTAAATTATTCAATACGCGCTATTACTGAATTTAATAAATTTTTATTCAAATAATTTTATATAAGTTTTTTATATAACAATATATTATTGAAATAGAATATATTAAAATATCAAGAGAATAATTTTAT
>CALUTH010000071.1 GCA_944323635.1 Candidatus Gastranaerophilales bacterium | reverse complement strand
CGCTCTTCCGATCTGAGTCCACTTGTAATGGAGGATAGAATAAAAAGCGCTGTTGATGCTGTATAAATTTCATTCTCGTTCAAAATATAGTCTGCCCACTCTTTAAGTTGTTTTTGTCTTAAAGTGCCTGTAGCCTCCCTGCGCCCTTTGTAATCTTTATTTAAAATATTATCCGTTTCGCTTTTAGCCCAATTTTGAAAATCAGAAATGTTTTTAAATTTTTCAATAGGTGCTTTAAATTTTTCAACAACAAGCAGATTAAGTCCTTTAAAATTAAATTTTTTCATTGCCGAAAAACTAACCGTATCATACGGTTGAGAGTTATACCTGCTCTCTGCCTTTAAAGTATTATTCATATTAATCTGCGGCTTGTTATAATATGCAGAATGAAGATTAAGATTAATTTTCATAATATTAATATTAAATATTAAACAAAAAAAATTTTCGTTTTTTAGAACTCTAATATTTACAAAAGTTAAGGTTTATATAAATTAAATGAACATGCAAAAATTAGCAATCTTTTACACACGTGCAGAGAACGCTATTTATTCTTAACACGGTCTGACTTTTACACAGCTAAGATTAGATTTTACCCTGCAAAAAAATTGCGGGAATGAGTTTTAGCAAAACTTTTACTCACACATGTTAATTTTTTTTTTTTTTTTTTTTTTTTTTAATTTTTCATTAAGAAAATTAATTATTTGATTTTTCGGATGTATAAATAAATTATGAAAGAAAAAGGAGGATATTAATCATGGCAATTAAACCATTAGCAGACAGAATTGTAATCAAAGTTATTGAAGATACAGAACAAACATCAGGCGGTATTTTTATACCTGACAGTGCAAAAGAAAAACCGCAAAAGGGTGAAGTTGTTGCTGTTGGTGCCGGTAAGGTTAACGATAACGGCGAAAGAGAACCGATGGATGTTAAAGTAGGCGATGTAATTTTGTACGCTAAATACTCAGGTACTGATGTAAAAGTTGACGGTACCGAGTACAAGATACTTTCTGTAAAAGACGCATTAGCTATTATTGAATAATAAAGGATAAAAGGAGAAATAAAAATGGCAAAACGTATAGTTTTTCAAGAAGAGGCTAGAAAATCCCTTCTTAAAGGTATTGATGCAGTTGCCGAAGCTGTAAAGGTTACATTGGGACCAAAAGGAAGAAACGTTATTCTTCAAAAGAAATTCGGCGCACCGCAAATCGTTAATGACGGTGTAACTATCGCAAAGGAAATTGAATTACAGGATGGGCTTGAAAATGCAGGCGCTCAATTGTTAAAAGAAGTTTCTTCAAAGACAAATGACGTAGCAGGTGATGGTACAACAACCGCATCAGTTCTTGCACAAGCTATTGTTAAAGAAGGTTTAAAGAACCTTACGGCAGGTGCAAATCCTATTTCTATTAAAAGAGGTATCGACAGAGCCGTAGAAATTTCTATCAACAAGATTAAAGATCTGTCAAAACCTGTTAATACAAAAGAAGAAATCGCACAGGTTGCAGGAATTTCTGCAGGTAATAACTCTGAAATCGGCGAACTTATTGCGGAAGCAATGGAAAAAGTCGGCAATGACGGTGTTATCACTGTTGAAGAATCAAAATCTTTCGGTACTAACTTAAAGGTTGTTGAAGGTATGCAGTTTGATAAAGGTTACATTTCACCTTACTTTGTAACCGATGCGGAAAGAATGGAAGCAGTACTTGAAGATGCTTATGTTCTTTGTATCAACAAGAAAATCAATCTTATTGCAGACTTAGTTCCTATCTTAGAACAAGTTGCACGTGACGGTCGTTCATTACTTCTTATTGCAGAAGATGTTGAAGGCGAAGCTCTTGCAACACTTGTTGTTAACACAATGAGAAAAGTTTTAAGAGCAGTTGCCGTTAAGGCTCCGGGATTTGGCGACAGAAGAAAAGCAATGCTTGAAGATATTGCAATCTTAACAGGCGGTCAAATGTTCACTGAAGAACTCGGTATTAAACTTGAAAACGTTACTACCGATATGATGGGGCTTGCAAAACGTGTTACCGTTACAAAAGATGAAACAACAATCGTTGTTGGTAACGAAACTAAAGAAGCTGTCAGAGAAAGAGTTAACCTGATTAAAAAACAAATTGAAGCATCTGACAGTGAATACGATAAAGAAAAACTTCAAGAACGTATGGCTAAACTTTCAGGCGGTGTTGCCGTTATTGAAGTTGGTGCAGCGTCAGAAGTTGAACTTAAAGAAAGAAAATTAAGAATTGAAGATGCTCTGAACGCTACAAGAGCCGCAAACGAAGAAGGTATTGTACCGGGCGGCGGTGTTGCGCTTGTAAGAGTACAACAAGAACTGGAAAACAAACTTTCAACTCTTGCTTTTGAATCCGATGATGAAAAGAGCGGTTTCAAAATTCTTACAGCAGCATTGGATATTCCTTTGAGAGCAATTGCAAATAACGCAGGCGCTAAATCAGATGTAGTTATTGAAAATGTACGTGCTGAAAAAGGTGCTTACGGTTATGATGCATTACTTGACAGATATACCGATATGTTTGCAGCAGGTATCGTAGACCCTGCAAAGGTTACGCGTTCTGCTCTTGAAAATGCGGCATCAGTTGCATCTATGTTGTTAACAACGGAAGCAGCAGTTGTTGATATTCCGGAAGAAACAAAGGCTCCTGATATGCCGATGGGCGGAATGGGTGGCATGGGCGGTATGATGTAATCAAGGATTGCCGATGCAGTTGTTTATATGATAGATAACAAGGAGGACGGATTTGTATCCGTCCTCTTTTTTGTATTTTAGTACTGTTTAAAATCCCCCTGTGGTTTCTCCCCGTGTCTAATATTAAACCGTGTATTTTCAAACTATATTCAAGTGATTACTTTTGTTGGAGAAAATTATGCGAGTAGAGAATATATCAGTAAATACCGCTCCGGTATTTAAAAACAATATTGAAGAAACTAATTACGAAAAAATGTTAGAGCGGCGCGCGAACAGGACAGCACTGGTTCTGCTCGGACTGTCGGGGCTTGCAACCCTCGGGCTTGCTGCCGCAAGCGTTACACACGATAAAAAATTAGGTTTAAAAAGCTTTGCCCAAACGGTTAAAAATAAAGGAATAGTTTTTGACCGCGGTCTGGCACTGTTAAATGGCGAAAAGTTTTCGGGCAAGCTCAGATATTTAACCAAAAATAATTTTGTAAAAACAAGATTTTACAAAGACGGATTACTATCCGCCGTTGATACAAAACGTGATTACTCCCCTTCTACGCGGCTGCAAATTGAAAGGAATGACGATGGAAAGGTAACATCATTTATATTAAAACGCTTAAGCCTGTGGAAAAAGCCCGAAATAATAGCAGAAAGAAAAAACAATAAGTAGAGATTATTGTTCTCTATACCCTTTAGCCCTTTATAATTTGAAGTTTTAAACAAATTGCGGCTTAATAAGGAACTTAACCGCTTTGCCTTCAATATGCTGCTGCATAGCGTACTCGAGTTTATTCAAAGGCAGCGTTCCGGTTATTAATTTTTCTACTTCCACATCGCCGGAGGCTATTAAATCAAGCGCCATCCTGAAATATTTAGGCGTGTGGTGAAATACGCTCATAAGTTTAATATCACTGTAATGCAGGCGTGTTGTATCAAAAGTTACTTTAGAACCGGATTTGCAGCCGCCAAAGAAGTGCACCGTTCCGCCGGGGCGTACGCATTCGAAAATTCGTTCCCAGATTTCCGGCAGTCCGACACATTCTACTGCAATATCAAGCCCTTTGCCTTCTTCCGTAAAGGATTTGAAAATCTTTTCGGGATTCGGGTATTTTTTTAAATCAACAACTTCATCAGCCTGAGCAAACTCTTCTGCAAGCTTAAGTTTAATAGGATTTCTTCCTGCCGTTATTACTTTTGCACCTTTTAGTTTTGCAAGCCGCGCAAACATTAGTCCTATCGGACCAATACCTATAATTCCTACCGTATCACCCGGTTTAATACCTGTACGTTCTACTCCGTGTACAACGTTTGCCAGAGGCTCGCAGAAAGCCGCCTTATCAAATGACAACCCTTCCGGCAAAATAAGTGTATTTTTTTCAACAATCCTTTGCGGGACAACAATATATTCGGCATACGCCCCGTTTAATAAATCAAGATGTTCACACAGGTTGTACTCTTCCCGCTTACAGAAAAAACACTCACCGCACGGAGCTGAGTTTGCTGCAACAACTCTGTCTCCGACTTTAAATTTCGTAACACCTTTGCCAAGTTTTGCTACTGTTCCGGCAAATTCGTGCCCGAAACCTGACGGAACGGATTTTATTAATACCGGATGCCCGCGTCTGTATGTTTTTACATCAGTACCGCAAGTCAGGGCAGACTCTACTTTTACAAGAATTTCACCCTCTGATAGCGGTTTTATCATTGTTTCTTCGTATTTTATATTTTGCGGTCCGTAGTACAGTACAGCTTTCATGTCTACTCCGAAATCTTAATAAAAGCTTTCATAATCTTATTTGCTATAGTGTCATTAAAGGCATCCTGAATTTTATCAAGCGGATAATCTGTTACTAAATCCCTTACGATTATTTTCCCTGATGCAATCATATTAAAAGAGTCTTCCAAATCTTCGGGAGACGGTGAATAACTGCCGAGAATAGTTAATTCTCTGTAATAAATGTCGTTGTTTTTATATCCGTTGTTCTGAGGAGTACTTGAAAATACGTTTATTTTCCCGCCGTTTCTGACCAGTGCAATACCTGCATCAATTGCCTTGTCCGCGCCGGATGTCATAAATACAGCATCAACACCAAGTCCGTCAGTGTTTTCAAGGATAAACTCTTTTGCTTTATTAATGTCAGAGGAGTTAAATCCTATTATTCCGAGACTTTCTGCAAGTTCTACCCTCTCATCAAGTATATCGCACCCAAAAACACTCATACCATAGTTCGCAAGAGCTTGCCCCATTAATAATCCTATAGAGCCAAGACCTACTACCAGCACGTTTGCATTTTTTGTTAACTGTGTACGTTTAATTGCACGAATACAGCAGCCAAGCGGCTCGTAGAATGATATTACTTCATCTGGTATGTTTTGCGGAACTTTATGCGCAACATTTTTTAAGTGTTCTTCACTTAAATATATTCTTTCGGAAAAACCGCCCGGGACAAAATTTGTTTCTTTAAAGTGTCTGCACATTGAGTAGCTGCCGGCTTTGCAGTACGTACACTCAAAGCACGGGATGTGGTGTGAAGATACAATTCTGTCCATAAATTGAAAATCTGTATCAGAATTGATTTCAACAATTTCGCCTACAATTTCATGTCCCAGAACTGTACCGTTAGGCACAAGGTTTTGCCGGTATTTAACAATATCAGAACCGCACAACCCGCACCCGCGAACTTTTACTATAGCTCCCTTATTAACTCCCAGTGTAAGATTTTCTGTTTCTTTTACTACTATTTTCCCGTTGATGTATTCTGCGCATTTCATAATACTCTAATTTTATCACAAAATAAAATTGAATACAGATTGTTTTTTGTCCAAAAGGGACAATGTGTTAACTTTTGTAAAGCACTGTATTGCGCTATTTGTAAGGTTTAAAAGAAAAATGGAATTTTTTTTTACGAATTTTATTAAAGTTTTTTAGAAATGTGCCGTAATACATGTAAACGGGAATAGTATTACTAAAATAAGGAGTAAAAAATGGATGTTAGATTCGGAAATTTAACGACACAGTCGGGGCAGCAAATCAAGTTTGAAGACATGGACAAAGACAGTGACGGTACTATCACAGAACAGGAATACAACGCCGCACTCCAAGAATACGGGCTTGATTCTGTTGAATTATCCACGGTTGATACAAACGGTGATAAACAGGTATCAAATGAAGAGTTTCAGATCTGGGAACAAAAAATAAAAATGGAAGAAGCACTTGCACCGTATATTCAACAAGTGACAACAGATTTTATCGGAGCAAACAGTGCTTATGCCGGGGATATGACAACAGCCTTAAGAGAATTGATTGATAAATTTACAGAAGAATATACTGCAGAGGGCAAAACCGTATCAGAAATGGCAGCAGAATTTGAAGCACAGCTGCCTGCAAAATATGAAGAAATCAAAGAAGAAATATTATATAATACCCCGGAAGCACAGGCTGAACGTGAAACTCAGGAGAAAGCAGATATTAAATCAAATGTGATTGATAATGTTTTGCAGAGTGCAAAGTCAGAAGTAACAACCAGAACGGCAACAGGCGAAGCAATGATGGATGATGCGGAGGCAAGCACATATGTTAAAACCCTCGGGACACAGCTTGAAAAAGCCGCAGATGCCTTTATTGCTTCATATACAGGTACAAATCTTGAGTCTGACTTAACTGCATATTTAAACGAATATTTAGGTTCATCTGATAGAAGTAAAATTGAAGATGAAATTGCTACATGGGAAAGCAGATTGTCAGGTTCTAAATGGGAGTATATAGATTCAAATGAACTTGTACAGTTGAAAGATTATGCTAAAGAACTGTTAAATGCAGCAATTGAACAAGGGTTAACAGTTACACTTGACGGATACACCTATACAAATGCTGCGTCGCTTGAAAAGAAAATAGATGCGTACACGGAAGGTGAAGCATTAAGAACTGCAGTAGAAAAATTCCTTGATTCGCTGGGAACGGATTCTGTAAAAGAAGCTGCACAGACAAAAGCAATAGCAGATGCTGAAGCGGCAGAACAGGCAGCATTCTCAGCCCTAAAGGGTGAAGATTTTGCTATTGATGCAACAACAATAGATTATAGTGAAATCCCAGGATATTACGATAACACCCAGTTACACGAACGTGGTAAAGGCTGGGGCGGATCTTTAGAAAAAATGCAAGATGTTGTATCGGATCTCCTTAACAATGATTCATTGAAACAACAAATGAAGGAGCAAATCGAATTAATGCTGGAAGCAAAAGGTATTTCATTTGATAAAGTTGAAACCTTATTTGAGAATGTTTATAAACAATCAATTTCAGATACAGTCTCAACTGACGGACTGATTACCGGTCGTGGGGCAAGAGGCTTCTCAAGCAAAGGGCACGCATATTGTAATGTTGCAGATGCTGTAAATACGTTTATTAGTACATTTAATACAAATATAGCTACTGCTATTAATGAAATGAACTCATCATCTACAGATATGGATATTCAGGACATTGATTACGCTCAGGCGGCCAAGGATGCAGGTGTAAATGGCAATGTAAAAGAAGCTCTTGAAAATGGCGATGATTATACTATCCGCGGCATCTACAGCGAACAATCGGCTATATATCAGGCAGAAAACTTAATTGACGCTCTGGAAACTCAAATGCGCAGAAAAGCTGTAAGTATGTGTAATGCTAACGGCATAGAATTCGATGAAAAAATATTCGATACAATGTTTACAAATACTAAGGGGACAACATTGAGTGAAAATATTACATCAGAAAATGGAGGCGGCTTCTGGTTCTGGCGCTACCGCAATAAAAGTACATTCAATCCGAGTACTTTAATGACTACTTTTGTAAATGACTTTAAAACAGACTTTTCTGCCTGGGTTGAAGCTCAAAAAACGGAATAGTAAAAACTACAACAATTATGACGGCATAGTATCAGGATAATAAGTTCTGATACTATGTTTTTATTGAAAAGAAAACGCAAATATTAAGATTTATGAAGTGATCAAAACCAGTTATGATGCAGCTTTTAAAAAATAATCATAAAAAATAATGTAAAACATTAAAGTTTTTTAGAAATGTGCCGTAATACATGTAACAGGGAATAATAAAAAGCGGAGATAGCAATGGATATCAGATTTGGAAATCTAACTACACAGTATGGTCAAAAGGCAAATTTTGACGATTTAGACAGAAATGGTGACGGGATAATTTCTAAACGTGAATATTATGCTGCATTGAGAGAATATGATTTTGACTCTGTTAACATTCGTTCAACCAGTGGTAGAAATAATGGTAGAGCTTTTTCTCATGAAGATTATCAGATTATGGAACAAAAGATGAAAATGGAAGAGTCTTTGCAATCTTATCTTCAAAGAATTACATGGGAATTCACCGGTTCGAACAGCCAGTATGCTTATGATATGAATGCTGCTTTGTGGGAATATTTGGATACTTTTGCGCTTGAATATGAAGCGGAAAATGAAAGTGTTTCTAATATGGCGCAGGCATTTAGTGTTGAATTACCATCAAAATATGCGCAGCTTAAAAATTTAATTATCAATCAAGAGTATTATAGTAATCTAAAATCCAGAGTCTTGGATAGAGTTGTCGGCAGCAGTGTTAATGAGGCAATGTACTCGTCCTGGTATAAGGCTCCGGAAATAACAAACGGCGTTGAAGGCGCAATGTATGCAGATGGACTGGGGACGATGCTTGAGGCTGAGGCTGACGCATTTATAGCAAACTATCGCGGCTATAGTTTGGAATATGAGCTTGAAAACCATTTAAGAAGTTTTATGAATTCAACAGATACTCAGCTTTTACAAAATGATATATATCAGTATCAAAGAGATGTATATCAACTTGGACCTTATGTCGATCGTTCAGAGTTGGAAAATTTACAGGATGCGGCTAAAAGACTGTTATTTTCAGCTCTTGAAAAAGGTATAGAAGTTCCGTTTGGTTGTGATTCCAAAGACACTGTATCGTCTATGATTGATGGTTTTTCTAATCCTTTAGCGCTTAAAGCGATGATGCAGGATTTTATAAATACATTAAGCGGTACTACCGTAAAAGAAAAAGCGCTGGATAATGCTAAATCAGGAATGACAGAAATGCTTATTGGAGATCTCTGGAGCACAGGCGGACCTGTAAATCCATCAGAAATCTATTATGGAGATATTCCGTTTATCAATAATTGGGGATACAGCACCCACTCTGCCTCCGGTCGTGACGGCGAGACTTCTGCTGACAAAATGGAAAATAATTTAACGGACATTTTAAACTCTTCTTCATTAAAATATCAAATTAAGCAGCAGGTGATGGGAAACTTGCTTCAGTACGGTATTCCTGCTGATAAGATTGAAAACATTTTTGAGAATATGTATACGGCTTCTGTTATACAAACCGTTGAATCCGGTGCGGCATACGGTACTAGAGGCAGATGGGGATATAATACATCATTTACTGATGTAAGCAGTGTGGTTTCAATGTTCATTGAAAACTTTAATGTAAATATTATGGCGGCTCTTGGTGAGTCCGGTTCATCATGGCGTGATATTGATATGGTGGATGTTGACTATAGACAGGGGCTTGAATATTCAAGTTATGGTCGTGATGTTATAGACGCAATGGAAAATAATGATGAAGTGGACGCAACTACACGTAATGGTGCTAAACGTGATGCTGAAAATTTAATAGAAAATTTGAGGGGGCAAATGCAGCAAAAGGCGCAAGAATTATGTTCAGCCAATGGTGTATCTTTCCGCTCCAGCCAGTTTAATTCTATATTTAAGCAGGCGAAAAAAGCGGCAGTCGCTTCATCTGTCCAAGAAACAGATAAGCAAAACGGATACTCAAGGCGATATACTTATAACCCAAATGAACTGTTTACGACATTTTCTGCAATATTTACGGAATCTTATACCGGTTGGGTATATGGACAAAGAAGGTAAATATATCTAATTTGCGTGCCGACAGTAAAATATACAAAATGCAAGGAAAAACAGTTATATGATGTTCCGACAAATAAGTTTGTTTTCTTCTCTGGTCTGCGATTACTTATTGAGTCCTTTCTTTAAATAAATATTAATTTTTGTAACAAGTGTTGTGCCGATAGGCAATTTTACCAATAAAAAAATACTTTATATATACACACGCAGGATAAAACAAGATTTATTATTCATACTACACTTCACACAAAAATTTTAGAGCCTTAAGGCTCTTTTTTTTGGGGGAAGAGGATAAAACACCATTTAAAAATAATTGCTTGATACGAAAAAATGTTTATGCTACGATTATCTGGCGAGGGTTGCAGGGCGCAGGTATCTGAGGGTTGCAACGGCTGCAACGGTGAATACTAAAAACTTGAAAATTGAATAATAGACTATGTGTCGATGTAGGACTCCGACTTTAAAGGCAACTAAATATTGCGTTTAAAGATGGAGCAGGCGAGTCAGAATTATATTCTGCGAGCCGTATATAAAATATCCGATTCCGCCACAAGGTGGAAAAGGTATTTGAAAATCGAATTAAACTTGAAAATTAAATAATAGATGATGTGTCGATGTGGCACTCTGCCGAGCAAAAGTTGACTAAATGTCAAGTTTTGCGAGAGGGGTTTGAGGAACGAAAACCGTTCCGCCATGTGGGACAGACAAAAAACTTGAAAATTAAATAATAGATGATGTGTCGATGTGGCGGAATCGGTATACGCGCACGTTTGAGGGGCGTGTGGAGAAATCCTTGCGGGTTCAAGTCCCGCCATCGACATTAAAAAAAGGATAACATATGTTTATCCTTTTTTTTTAATATGCTTGAATGGTGAGGGCTTTAATCCGTATATCGCGGTTTCAAACGGATTTGCGGACGGACGACACGAAGTTAGTCCGGATAGCGAGGAAATTGAGCGAAGTTGAACCGCAGGTTCAAAAGCGAAACTTTCCGAGCGTGGAGCAAATCCAAGACAGTCCCGCCATCGACACCATAAAAAGACTCCTTACGGAGTCTTTTTTAATACAAGTAGATTGTATTGGGGGACGCAGAACCCCAAAGCAAAGCTTATTAAGGGTTCAGCGGGAGCGAGCTGAGGCTGGAGTGCTTTTGTTTGAAGTGATGAAATCACAAAAACAAAACACGGAATTGCCGTTAAACGCGAGCGACCAAGACAAGTCCCCCTATCGACAATTAAAAAAGAGATAAC
>CALUTH010000070.1 GCA_944323635.1 Candidatus Gastranaerophilales bacterium | reverse complement strand
ATTATGCGGGGTGTCGGAAAATTCCACATTTTCCTCCACCTTACGGGCTGGGTTCGCTCTCGCTCACACGGCGCCCTACCGCAAATCCGCAAGTTCGGGATGACAGTTTAGTTTATTCTCTCTACAAGATTTCTTTTGTGTATAATACCTATTTTTACTCATATTATTAGCTTTCTATATAAAATTATCTTGGACAGTTGTACCCCGCCATGCCGGAGGGCATGAATTCATCATAAATACACATGTTATAAATTTCACGGAATGTGGAATACATGTAATAGCAAGGTACAACCCAAGAGATTGAACGGAGCAATGTCATGTCAAAAGTAGAAGGAACAGGCGGTTCACGTGAAATAAACAGAAACCTGCAACTCAGAAAAGGAGAACAGAAAAGCAGCAAAGCCCTGTTTAATTACGGTGGAGAAAATACACCGTCTAATACTCATACAGTCTCAAAAGGAGAAAACGCGTTTAAAATTACACGAAAATATAACATAACAATCTACCAGTTAGCAGAAGCAAACGGGTGGAAAGTAGTAAGAGATAAAAAGGGTAATATCACACTAAAACAAAACGGCAAACCTGTAAATTTACAGGCTGGAATGAAGATTACCATTCCTGACAAAAATCCTCCGGCAGAAAAAAGCACCCAAAAACAACCTGCCGGAGAATCCGCCGGAACATATACCGTAAAACCTTCTGACAGCCCGATGAAGATTGCCGATAATAACGGAATTTCAATAAGGCAATTAGCACACGCAAACGGCTGGGAAATAAGCAGCCATAATGATAAAATTACCGTCTTAAAAAACGGAAAAAATGTCGTTTTGCAAAAGGGAGAAAAACTTAACCTGCCGCAATCAGTAACAGACGCGGCAGCAGGTGTGCAGACACTTTCGGACGCGAAGATTGCAGCCGGCATGAGCGACAGTTTTGCAGATGTTATTGTGGGGTTTGAAGGGGATCCCGACAATGACTATAAGCCTTATACAGAACCCTATCATGACGATAACGGTGTATTAACAATCGGATACGGATATACAAAAGGTGTAAATTCCCAAAGCCGCATGAAACCCGAGGAAGCACATGCACAGCTGGCAAAAGACTATTTACAGATTAAAGAAGATTTAAGAATAGAACTGGGCGATGAGATTTTTGAACAAATCCCGCAGCCAATGAAAGAAGGATTAATTGATTTAATTTTCAATAAAGGTTTTGAAGCGTTTGACAAAGAAACCTTTTCTGCAGCTATACAATCAGGAGACATCGCGGCAGCCTTTGAGCAGTTAATTTTTACCCGCTCAATAAAAACCGGTGAAGAAATGAACGGCTTATACAAACGTTCTCTGGCAAGGCTTGCAATGGTTTATAAGAATTTTGACTCTGATACTCAGGCGGAACTAAAACCGATTATTGACAGTTTTTACGAAAAATGCAAAACAAGAGTAAAAATCAATGAATTAAATAAATGGTGGAACGGCGGACAGAACAAAGATTCTGTTCAGACACAGCCGCAATATATTGTGCAGGAAGGTGATACCGGTCTAATGTCAATTGCGAAGAAATTAGGCATTAATTATAAAGAACTTGTTGTCCTTAACAAACACCTTGACAAAGATTTAACCATTCACCCCGGAGACGCAATAAATCTGCCGGTCAAAGGCGTAACAGCAGCATCCGCACCGCTTGATAATAAGCCCTTAGCAGATGAAATCACCCGTATAAAAGAACTTGATTTAAGCGACAAAGAACGTCTCCAAAAAACGGAAGAAGTATTTGATAAATACGTAAAATACTATGGCATTCCACAGGAAGCCAGTGATATTTTCAAAAAGGATGCAAAAGATGAGTATAATGCGTGGTTCCGGACTGATACCGATAATATGCGTGCAATGGCGGGTGTTCTCGACGCACAAAACCCGGAAGATTTACACAAGGCTATCCAAAACGCAATAGATGAGTCATCAGAAGCAAGAAAATTCACGGGACTTGTACTTAACAAAAAAATTACCGAAGACAACATCCGCGGCTTGATAGAAAACGCAGGCGGGGCGGAAAAATTCGTCAAAATGATTAAAAAAGCCGGCGGGTTTGAAGTTTTGAGACACTCGTTAAATAAACTAGTTAATAAAGATGAAAATAATACCGAAATCTTCAAACGCTTCGAACAAGCCGTAAAAGATGAAAAATATTCTGATATTATAAAAGTATTTAATAATGTTCTTGCGGATTCTCCGGAGGAAATAAGCCAAGAATTGGCAAAAACATTGGATAAGGATGATGACTTAAATTCAATGCTCTACAAGTATCAAATACAGCGGGTTAATAAAGGCAATGTTCTTGAGGTTTTACGTGCAAACGATATTATCTCTGGAATTTGCGAAGCAGAAAACGACCGCAGCACCTGTAAAGCAGAAATAATGAAACTCTATAATCTCCTTGATAAGAACTACGCACTTGACGATAATAAGAAAAAGGAATTCCTTGAACTTGTTAACAGAGAATTCCGCACACGCAAAGTATGGAATCCTACAACATGGTGGATTGGAACCTCCAAGATTTCAGAAGCTTTTAAAAATCTTATCAAGGGCGACATTAAGGGAAAAAATGCACGAACAGAAGTCTGCCGCGTACTCGGATTTTCGGAAGATATACAACAACTTGAAAAACTAACTGACGAAAACGGGAAAGTTATACCGCTTGTAGAAACCTACGAACCAAATGGAGACGGACCTTTAAACGGACGAAGAATTGTTGTAAACTCCGGTCACGGAGGGTATGGCGAAGGTGACGACAGCGTTTTTGACCCCGGAGCTTTAAACAAAGAAGTCGGTGTAAACGAATGGATGCTTAACAGATACATGGCAAAACAACTTATAGAAGCACTCCAAGCGCAGGGCGCAGAAGTTATATTGACCGCAGGAGAAGTTAATACGGTAAGCTTTAACGATTTTGGCGGAGAATTAAAAATCAGCCTGCACGCAGATTCTCATGACGGAACATCCGGTCCGCGCCTGTACGCATTTGACAAAGATAAAGCGGATAAGATTCTTGCAGATAAAATTCTTAGCAATTTCATAAATAACGAACACGTATCAAACCTTAAAGATTTGAAAAGAAAAGAAATCACTTATCACCTTGACATGCAGACTAACGATGAAGATGTTGACAGCATGCAGGCAAAAATAGTCGATACATCACACCTTCAAATTTTAAAGAAGGATAGAAAGCGGGCTGCTGATGAGCCAGCTGTACTTGTAGAATACTGCAATATAACCAAAAACAATGAAGTTAATAACATTGTATTCGGGAATACAGGCAAAGAAATCATAAACTCTATTGTTGCCGGCATTATTGATTACTACGGCGACGACAGACTTGCTAACCTTTGATAAACTCTTCCAGCTTGTCAATCATTGCTTTTATGTAGATTTCACATAGAGTTTGGGTCTTTGCTTCAAACCGCAGCGTGAAAACAGGTTCAGTGTTACTTTGTCTTACAAGCGCAAACCCGCCGTCAAAAATAATTCTCATCCCGTCAAGAGTTACAATATTGAGGATTTTATCCGAAAACATCATCGGATGTTCTTCTATGTACGCCTGCAGCCTGTCAAGAACGGCTTTTTTCTTTTCATTCGGACAATTAATCCTGTATTCCTGCGACGTAAACACTTTATTAAACGGAGTAAGCAGATCTTCAAGTTTAAACTCGGGATTTGCTTTTTTGTGTTTTGCAACAACTTCTATAATCCTGCATCCTGCATATATTGCATCATCAAACCCGTAATAACGGTCTTTGAAGAATACATGCCCGCTCATTTCTCCAGCAAGGAGCGCGCCTGTTTCCCTCATTTTAGCCTTTATATACCCGTGTCCGGTCTTACACATAATCGCGGTGCCGCCGTTCTGGTTAATTGTGTCAAATAGTACTTGAGAGCATTTTACTTCTGAAACTATCGCAGGCGCATTAGTTTTATCGGTAAGTGAATTTAAGTAATCCAGAGCATAAATCAACAGGAGTTTATCACCCGTCAAATATTTGCCGTCCGATGCGATAACACCGATTCTGTCGCTGTCGCCGTCGAAAGCTATACCTAAATCCGCCTGATTTGCCACAACCACCTTTTTAATATCGTTAAGAGTACGTTCGTCACTCGGGTTCGGGTGGTGGTGCGGGAATCTGCCGTCAGGGTTTGAATACAGTTCAATAACCTCGCACCCGAGCAGGCGATAGAGCTTTGGCGCAACTATTCCGCCTGTTGCATTGGCGGAATCCACAACAATTTTCAGCCCTTCGCCGATTTTCCCGAACCTTTTTGATAAATCCTGAATATAATCATATACAAGGTCATACTCTTGCAGTTTCGATTTGTCTATGATTGCATGCTGCGTTGCTTTAGGCGGGAAATTCTGATATTCCTTAATAGTCAAATTCTTTACATCCGTTATTTGTTCTTCGTTAAGGGATTGTTTTTGGAAAGTCATTTTAAGCCCGTTATACTGGCTCGGATTGTGGCTTGCAGTAATAATCAACGCACCGTCAATATCCTGATTGTATGTAATAACGGAACTTATCCCTTTTGCCTCAGAATAATAACCTATGGGAGTAGGCGCAAGTCCCAAATCAATAACACGCGCCCCGAGTGAGAGGAGTCCGTTTATCAATGCTTCCGAAAGGGCGGGAGAATGAAGTCTTGCATCACGGCAGACAGTGACAAGGATTTGTTCGGGCTTTTTGCCGGTGCTTTCGGATAAGAATCTCAAATACCCGCGTGCAGTATAGAAAAACAGTTCTTCCGTAATATCTTCGCCGTA
Source organism: Candidatus Gastranaerophilales bacterium (assembly GCA_944323635.1). Classification (GTDB taxonomy): domain Bacteria; phylum Cyanobacteriota; class Vampirovibrionia; order Gastranaerophilales; family Gastranaerophilaceae; genus CALUTH01. The sequence goes on along the minus strand of CALUTH010000070.1, from coordinate 6,446 downwards.
AATTCCTCTTATATCATTCTTGCCAAACGCTGTTTCATAAATCATAATTCCATCTCCCTATCGATGTAATTATAATATCATGGACAAATTTTTGGTGCTTAAAACGTTTAAATCCCCCGTATAATCTGATACACAACCGTGCCGGTTGTAAAAATTGTTTCCGACTTATTAATGTTATTGCATTATATTGAAAGTTTGCTTATTTTTACTATGTCATCCCGAATTTGCGGATTTGCGGTAGGGCGCCGTGTGAGCGTAAGCGAACCCAGCCCGTAAGGTGTCGGGAAATGGTGAATTTTCCGACACCCCGCATAATCCAAGATATTTCGGGATCTTATCGGAAAACAAGTATAGTGCCAAACTGGTAAGATGCTGAAGCGCGAACGAGCAGAGCGACCGCTTTGCAGAGGGTGAAAGCGTAAGCGTACCCGTTTATCGCAAAGCGGTCAAGACAGGCTGGAGGGCAAAGCGTGAGCCTTTGCCCGTAGACTCGTTTATCGCGAGTGAGAAATCAACCCCCTCCCTTTATCCCTCGTGTAGGGAAGAGCTTGTTTTTATTTACCCCCGACCCTAGGAGAGTGAAACACAAGTTTTTGTTTATGTGATATTATAATATTAAACACAGACAGGAGGTTTAAATGTACCACGTTTATACAGAAAGAAACTACTCTGAACTATCCAAAAGCCTGATTGGCGAATTTATGAATCTGGATGAAGCGATGGCTTGCGCAAAGAAAGCAATTGAAGAAGACAGCGAACTCAATTACATCGTTGAAGAAACAGACGGACACTTCAACAGCTACGGCGAACTTGTCTCCACTGTCGTTGCGGAAAGCTAATTATACATACAGGTTCAGCCTTACTATTTCAAAATTAAGATAAGCAGCAAACAGCACCCATATCAGGTACGGGACAAGCAGTAATGCTGCAGTTTTGGAGTACTTATAAAAAGCCGCTATTGTCCAGACAAGCGCAATAATCAGGAGTATAATCACTATCAACGCGCTTTTCAGGTTCATATTTCCGAAAAACACAGGGCTCCATATCAGGTTTAGGGCAAGTTGTGACAAAAACAGGGTTGCAGGCGTGGCTTTGTTTTCACCGCGGGATTTTAGAAACAGGATAAAGGAAACCGCCATCATAATATAAAGAATCGTCCACACCGGCGCAAAAAGCCAATCCGGCGGGTTCAGAAAGGGTTTGTTTAAACTGTGATACCATAACATATTATCCATACTGACAGTATAATAAATTTGCGAGAAATAACATTGAACAAACAGGCTGATTTCAAAATCGTAAAACTTAACCTTGCACGGCATTGTCTTAACTACATAATCGCCGCATACGATATAAAAGAATTACACATTCCGTACTATATCTGCCCTGTATTATGGCAGAATATTAACCGCAACGGATGTAAACTCCGGTTTTATCATATAGATGACAATTTCTACCCGCTTAAAGAGTTTAAAGAGGATGATTTTATACTCTATCCCGATTATTTCGGTATCAACGGGAAAAATGTTCAAATCCTTGCCGGCAAGTACAAAAACCTTATTGTAGACAACGCACAGGCATTTTTTGCACCGCCAAGAGGTATTGCGAGCTTTTATTCTCTTAGGAAATTCTTTCCCGTACAATGCGGGGCATATTTATACACCCGCGGCACGGCGGATATAAATTATCCTATAGATACGAGGGATTACAAAGAAAATTTTACACCGGATTACACGGAGTTTTTAGAAAACGAACTTTTCCTAAACACGCAGCCGCCGCTAATGATGTCAGAGAGCATAAAACTGCCTGCAAATCTGATGAAAGAAGAAATGCTTGAAAAATTCCGCAAACTCCATAAAAAATACGGTCGTATTAACCGGTTAAACCTAAACCTCACTCCGCAGGATGTTCCGTTTGTTTATCCCTGCCTGACAGACAATCCCGACAAACTCGTATCAGAACTGGAAAGTCAGGGGATAACCGTTTTGCGGTACTGGGATAAAATCCCCGAAAATTATCCGGAATACGGGTTTTACAGCAGCCTCGTACCGATACCGCTATAATATTCTATCGGGGGTGCATAGTCCACGATAACACAGTCTAAAGCTTTACAAAAACAGACTTAGGTTGTTTGCAGAGCGGACATACATAATCGTCAGGCTCTTTAGTCAAATCGCCCTTATAAATATATCCGCAGATGGTACATTTGTACGCCAAGCCCTCTTCCGTAGCCGTTTCTTCAATATATGTCGGAGCAGTCTTGGGACTTTTACCTTTTTTCACTCTGTGGTAATACTCATAAGTCATAACAGGTTCATCCTTGAGCAGTCCGCAGTCGGTGATTTTACCAAGAAATACCGTATGCGTTTCAGTCTCAAGAATATCATCCACATCACAGACTATATATCCTGTAGAATCGGCAACCACATCAAGCCCGTTAACTTTTTCCGTCTTTACACCTTCAAACTTATCAATCTCGCGTCCGGACTGAAACCCGAACACAGGGATAATATTGTCGTCGACTTTTTCGCCGAGTATGGAGAGCGCAAATTTCTTACTCTTTTTTATACACTGATTTGTATAATTTTCGTGGTTTATACTAACCGCAATTGTATCATAAGTAACCTGCATCGCACTGTTTGCAATACATCCCGTCGGGCGGTTTTCGTGGTCAACATCCACCGTAGACACCACATAAACACCGTAAGACAAATTCCAGAGCGCTTTTGTATCCATACGTCCTCCTGCCTATTTACACCATTTGTTATTATTGTATCATATTTTTATGGATACAGGAATAAAGATTTCAATAATAGTTCCCATATACAACGCAGAGAAGTATTTAAAAGGTACTCTTAAAAGTCTTACCGAGCAGACGCTTAAAGAAATTGAAATCATCTGTGTCAACGACGGCTCAACGGACAATTCCGGAAGTATACTTGAGGAGTGTGCCAAAAAAGATTCACGTATAAAAATTATCACACAGCAGAACCGCGGGCAGTCAGCGGCAAGAAATGCGGGAATAAAAACTGCCAAAGGCGAATTTATCGGGTTTCTTGATGCAGATGATTTTGTCGACGCTTCCGCCTTTGAAAAACTCTACAACCAATCAAACGACTGCGATATAGTTATTGGAGACATTTGTGTTTACAATCAGACTAACAATACTTATGATTACAACGACTCTTATCACAGCATAAATGTTTTTCCAAAAAGTTTTCGTAACAGAACATTCTCCCCGTCAGAATGCAAAGACTTTTTATTCCGGATTGCAGTAAACCCGTGGAATAAAATCTACAGGCACAGTTTGCTGAATGAAAACAATATTTTGTTTTGCGAAAACATTAATTTTGAAGACAATCCGTTTTTTCTGGAAGTGTTTTTAAGTGCCCCAAAAGTATCACTGGCGCCGGATGCCGTATTTTTTTACAGGATTGATTCAGAAACCTCTTATTCGCATTCAAACGGGAAAAACGATTATAAAAAACTGGATTTCTTCAAAATTGTTGATATTGAAGAAAACATCCTGAAAAACCTCGGCGTATATAATGATCTTAAAGACGCGTTTAATCTCCGCAAAAAACAGGTGCTATTTTACTGGCTTAAAAAAATTAAAAACCCATATGTGTATATTAAATATCGACTGAAACTTTTAAAGGTTTTTCCGGTATATATGCTTTTCGGAAAATATTTCCAGCGGTTTTTATTCAAAGTACGATTAAAAAAACTGCTCAAACAACAAAACACATATATCTGGGTAGAAGCAGGACATTACAGCTTTTGCACTTATGTACTGGGTAAATCAAAAATCAAAAATCCGTTATTTGTTACAAACGCAGAAAACATTAACGGTGCTCCTGAAATAAAAAATATAAAGGACGTAACTCCTCAAAGAGTAATTGCAATCACATCCGTATTTTATAACTACGACAAACTCGTAAAACAAAAACTTGAGGAGGCAGGCTGCAAAACAGAGGTCTGCGGGTTAATATTTCCTGTTTAACTACTACTTTTTGCCATAAAAAACCGCAAAGTATGCCCTGCCGGTTTTATTATTACAGGTTATAGAAAGTAAATTTTTTGATTGTATAATAATCAGGTAAGAGAACGAGGTAACAAGATGACAGAAGTAATATCATATACAACCAGCGGCACCTGCTGCAAATTAATGAACATAGAACTTGACGGCGACACAATAAAGGACATTGAGTTTATCGGCGGCTGTAACGGCAACCTGCAGGGGATTAAAAACCTTGTTAAGGGCATGAAGCTTGAAGAAGTAGTTGCAAAACTGAAAGGTATCAAATGCGGTACAAAACCGACAAGCTGCCCCGATCAGCTTGCACAATGTCTTGCTGCAGTTCTTGAAGAAAAGCAAAAGACTGCGGTGGTATAATATTATCCGCTAAAATCCCCGTCACGGCAGTTTAAAAAACTCTCCTGCAGGTTTATCCTGATAAGAAAATAGAAAGGAGAGTTTATGAGCCACTTACATGTACAAGACCTTGAAGATTTTATCAAATTTGACGACAGTACAATCAAAGCAGAACACCTGCTGGAAAGTGCAGGCGGGAAAGTGAAACTTGTTGCACTGAAAAAAGGACAGGAAATCCCGCCGCATACATCACCGGGGGATGCAATAGTTTATGTCCTTGACGGGAAAATCCTGTTTAGTATCGACCACGGCGGAGAAGTCACATGCACCGAATGCGGATGCAGCGTTGCGGAATGCGAGAACCACGAACTTGAAATCAAAAAAGGCGAGTTTTTAAGGTTTCACAAGGATGAAAAACACTTTGTAAAAGCGGAAAAAGATACAAAAATGCTCGTTATACAGTTATTCTAACAGTTCAGGCGGCAAGGCTAAAGCCTTGCCGCCTGACTCTTATAATATTTTAAGGAAGGAAAATCCTTCGCTTACTTAAGAAATACGCCCGGGGACTACCACACCGCCTTTTAGGTTCTTTTTATAGTACTCAACATGCGGCTGGAGCACACTATCAAGAACTTCGGGGAACTGTTTGCCGGTCATAATCTTTTCAACAATTTCCTGATAAACGGTTGCAAACGCTCTTAATTGTGTCATAGCGCCCGCAGCAGCAGGAGTAAGTCCCATTCCTCTTGTTTCAACCTGTTCATTAAAGAACGCACCGGTTGATTCATAGGATTTATTTAATGCCCCAATATAAGCTTCTGCGTTTTCTCTGCAAACACCGTGATCGTTCGGAACAGTAAGTGCAAATACAAGTTTGTTTGCAGGGTTGAAGTGTGCTTCCGCGCTGTGGTGCATTGCATCAGGAACCTTTGCTACCTGTTTAAGAGTATCTTTTACAGACTCGTTTTGCATTTGTGCATGCCAGTAAACAGTGTTTTCAAAAATAGAGCCCATGTACTGGTGAACAGATGCAGAAATTCCGTTTAATTTTGCATCCGCCCAGAAAATCCCCTGTTTAAGCGCATCATTCAATTCCAAATCAGAAGAAAGCGAGAGTTCTGACATTTCTTGAGCGGCGTTTAAAAGTGAAATTAAATCTTCTTTTTTCATGCCTGCCCAGATAAGTGTAAATATTGCGTGGTCATCGAACGCTGAAAATCTTCCGCCTACATCATCGTGGATATAAAGGTCGCCAATCCAGCCGTTTTCGTTAGATGTTCTTCTAAGTTCGCTCTTTTCCGCATTTGCGTCAGTAACCGCGATAAAGTGTTTACTTGCTGATTTTTTTGCCTCGTCTAAAGACTGACCTTTTGCCTGATATGCATCTTCAAGCATTTTTTGAATTCTTAAAAACCCGTCTTTTGTTTCAAACGTAGAGCCTGATTTTGATGCAATCATATAGTTTGATTTTGTAACATCGCCAAGTTTGTACAAAAATCTTTCAAGACTTGCAGAATCAACGTCAGAATAGAACGAAACTACATCCTGACGAACATTGAGCCCGTTAATTGATAACATGTGTTCAACGGTGTGTTTTGAACCGCCGATACCCAGAACGCTAAGTCTTTCCGCGCCTGTTTGTTTCTTGAAGTTTTCTGCCATTAAATAAAGTTCATCAACTCTTTTTAACTGTTCTTTCGGCAGATTAACCCAGTTTAAGAATTGTCCCGGTTTGTTTGCTCGTGATGCAAATTCGTTTACAAATTCGGAAACCTTTGATGAATACTTGCTAAAATCAACACCCGTGAATGTTGTTTTAATATCTTTCATTTTTGTTAACATAGGAAATTCTCCTTTCTATACTCTCATAGCAATATTGTAGAAAATACACGGTATAAAGTAAATATCGGAATATAAGATTTAATAAATTATTCATATAATAATATAATTATTAAAACAGAGTATCTATATCAAGAAAATAATTTTATCGGGGGCTATGCACCCCCGTACCCCGCACCAAATTTCTTTCTTGTCTTGAATTGCTCGCGTTAAACGGCGTTACGGGCAAAAACTC
>CALUTH010000069.1 GCA_944323635.1 Candidatus Gastranaerophilales bacterium | reverse complement strand
TTGTTGAATAGATTAAGACAATAACAAACAATGTCCAGTAGACCGGGGCGGCAGAACAAACAGTCGTCTTCTGAGGGGTTGGGCATTATTATCCCGAATAGTTATATAAAAATATTTTTTCAGCAATGCTGACTGGTAAATCCTGTCCCTTAATTATCTCAGTCCCCATTTTGCATAAAGACGATTTATTGAATTACTGGTTATCAGTGTTTTTATAACAAAATTAACCCTTTCAAGGAGTTCTTTATTTTCTTTGCCTTTTCTTACGCCTACCGCATAAGGCTCTTTGGAATAACGCTTATTCAAAATCCGCACAGTTTTATCATCAAGCGCATAATTTCTCAAAATAGTCTCATCTGAAGTAATTGCTTTTATTATGCCGGATTTTAAAGCATTATAAGCGTCATTATATGTCTTGTACCCGAAGACTTTTGCGGTAGGAACAAGAGTTCTTAAATTTTTCTCAGCCGTTGTGCCGAATATGACACCTACATTTTCATCCGCCAAATCCGCCAGAGCGGTTATTTTACTATCCTTAGGAACAAGAACCGTCTGTCCCGCAATAAAATACGAGTGCGAAAAATCAATCAAATCCATTCTCTGCGGTGTGACAGTCATTGTTGCAATTACTATATCAACATCCCCCGTCGTAAGTTTAATAAGCCTGTCTGACGGCGTAACACTAACCAATTTAAGTTTATTCTCATCCCTGAATATAGATTTTGCAATAGCTTTAGCAATATCAACATCAAGCCCCGCAAGTTTTCCGTCTTTATCTTTAAACCCGAACGGCTTTGTATCAGCCTTCACACCAACTATCAAATACCCGCGGTTTAATATTGTTTTATAAGTATCCGGCATTTCAAGCTGCTTGCTTTCATACCCGTCCCATAGACAAAAAGCAGCCGTCAAAATAACCGCAATAAGAATCGCTAAAATTATTAACACTCTCTTCTTCATATACTAATTAAACCTTATTTAATCCACATTGTAAAGAAAAAAAACGGGGGCTTATATACAACTTCACACCAAATACACTCAAAATACAGGTATAATGTCATTCCGAACTTGTTTCGGAATCTTACCGGAAAACAAGTATAACGCCAAGTTGGCAAGATGCTGAAGCGCGAATGAGCAGAGAGCGGAGGGCATAGCGTGAGCCTTTGCCCGCAGACTCGTTTAACGCGAGGGAGTAAGAAATCAAGTTCAGCATGACAAAATAATTTATCATGGACAGTAGTGGAAACAAGTTCAGGGTGACAATTTTAACCTTTTTAGTTTAAATAAATTTCCCAAAAACTAATCTTCCTGAGTATACCCGAACTCTTTTAATAACCTGTCATTTTTACGCCAGTCCTTTTCAACTTTGACATTCAATTCCAGATAAACCTTCTTTTCTGTAATTTCTTCAAGTTCTTTTCTTGCTTCCGTACCTATTGTTTTCAGCATAGAACCGTTTTTGCCAATCAAAATTATTTTCTGGCTCTTTGTTTCGCAGTAAATATCCGCATAAATTCGGTCTATATCTTCCTTTTCTTCGTATTTTGAAACTTTTATGGCAACAGAGTGCGGGATTTCTTCTTTAGTATGCAGAAGTATTTTTTCTCTTATAATTTCTTCCGCCACACTGCGCATATTCTCTTCTGTCACAATATCATCAGGATAAAGCTTTTCGCCCTTAGGTAAAGCCCTGAATATATTTGATACCAAATCATTTTTATTCTTGCCGGTTTTTGCGGACACTCTTAATATTTGGATATTTTTGTCAAACAAAAGTTTGTAAGACATAAGATTCTCTTCAAGTTTCTGCAGATTTTTAACCTTATCTATCTTATTCATAATAAGAATAATATTTGTACTGCAATCATTGAGGAGGTTTTCTGCAATCCACTTATCCCCTTTGCCTGCAGGCTCCGATGCATCCACAAGAAATAAAATCAAATCCGCATCAGGAACAGCAACTTTTGTCTCATCAAGAAGATACTCGCCGAGTTTATTAAGCGGTCTGTGAACCCCGGGGGTATCAATAAAAATTATCTGTCCCCTCTCATCCGTATAAATTCCCTTTATACGTTTTCTTGTCGTTTGTGCTTTATCCGTAGTAATAACAATTTTCTGCCCGAGTATCTGATTTAAGAGCGTAGATTTTCCAACATTAGGACGTCCGATTATCGTTACAAAACCGCATTTCATCTTTTTCTCCTTGGTTAATTATATTTTATTTTACTATAAGCAGCCGTTTGTTGTAAAATCGTTTTATGAAAAAACTTGTACTTGCGTCAAAATCCCCGAGAAGAAAACAGATTTTAGAAAAAGCAGGGTTTGAATTTACAATTCTGCCGTCAAACTATGACGAAAAACTGCCTGAGGGAGAATTTTCGCCTGAAATGATTGCGGAACTTGCGTTCAAAAAAGCGGAAGACACCGCCGCAAGGTGTGATAGAAATTCGCTTATTCTCGGGGCAGACACCGTTGTAGTACACAAAAATCACGTCTTAGGCAAACCTAAAACACAAAATGACGCGTATGATATGTTAAAGGAGCTCTCAAATGACACTCATTACGTTGTTACAGGAGTATGCCTGATAGATAATACAACCGGCAGGATTTATAAAACCCACGTGATTACATACGTTACGTTCAATCCGCTGTCGGATGATATGATTAATAATTATATTAAAGAATTTAACCCGATGGACAAGGCAGGCGCTTACGGGATTCAGGAATTGCCCGACGGATTTGTAAAATCCGTAGACGGTGAATTTGATAATGTAATAGGACTTCCGTCAAAAGTCGTTGTTGAACTTATTAAAAACGCCGGTTTCTAACCTTTATTTTTACCCAGTGATTTTAAAATACTGTTTGCGCTGTCAGACTTTGTCACAAGTTTTAATTCTACACGACGGCTCCTGTCATAATCCTCTTTCCCGTTCTCATCAAGAACAGGATTATTATAACTGCACCCTTCCACAAACAAGATTTTTTCCAAATCTTTAAAATATTTCTTATCATAATTAGTATTCGGAATATAAGACGCAACAGAATAAGCACGTTTGAGACTGAGTTCCATATTCTTCATATACTGAGCCTCTTCAGTGTCCAATCCGGCAAAAGTCTGTGAATCCGTATGTCCCTGAATAATTAGCCCCGTTATCTTCCCTTTATACTCATCATTTGCAAGGATGGTTTCAATATAAACCGGTATAAACTTGTCAAGATACGCCTTACCCTTATCCGAAAGCTCCCAGCTGTTTACATTAAACAGTTCCAAATCCGAAATCTTTACAACGCCCGAGAATAAATCAACCGAGGCATCAATATTCTGCGCCTTTAATTTTTCAGCAAGCTGTTCGTTAATATTACCCGTAACCGCCTGTTCCCTGACTTTTTCAAAATAATTTGATGTTGATGAATAGAAAAAAAGAATCATAAATACAAGAACCAGACCCAGCATAAGGTCAGTCATCGTTATCCAGAAAATATTTTCTTCGTTCTGATTTCCGCTTTTTGGCTTAAATCTCATCATAGGCAGCACCTTAGAATAACTTATCAATAATATCGGTATTGCCCTTATTTTTGCCGGCAACGGCTTCCTGCAATTTATTCAGGCTGTATACAATATTTTCAAGATACGGGAGAACACCCTCCGTAATATTTTTATTCAGAACTCTGCTCATAGCCTCGGGCAAAGTATTTGCTATCATTGTCTCACTGCCGGATTTACTTTTTGCCTCTTTTAATAAATCAAGCAAAAATCTTTCCGATGTTCCTACATCAAACAATGAACCGAGTTGTGTTTGTATTTGAAGAACTTTTGAACGGCAAAGTGTATTGTACATAATTTTTTCTAACGCCATAAAGAACAGAGAACACCCGACCGCAAGTACGGAACAAATTGCAGCAAGCTGGATATTAAAAATAAGGTTGTTCATTGATGACGCCATATTTTCAGTATCGGCAAAATCCAGAGACGAAAAAGCATAGGTCAATTTTAAGAATGTGAAAAACGGACCCAGACCCGTTAATATGGTAGGGAAAATCTGTATCAAACGATAATTGATTTTAGATGTTATTAAAGACTCTTCATTAAAAAAGTACGAAGAATCACAGGTTATATAAATAGAATTGTTAATATCGGAAATGTTTTCAACCCTTGTATCGGAGTCTGAATTTATATAAATTTTTTCGGGGAAAATAACAATTTTCTTAAATTCTGTCCAGATACTTGATGTAAACTTGTCATTCAGGAAATATTCATCAAGCTCTTTAAAGCGGTATAATAACTCCTGCTTTTTGTATTCGCCGAATTTTTGACTGAGACGCTGAAGATTGTTTGAAATATAACAATATTTTACAACGGTATAAATCAATAAAACCAGGAATACCGACAAAATTATAATTACAGCGGGTTCACATAATATTCTTACTATATCCATTTATTGAAAATCCTCTCCAGCCAAAATCGGGTTTTCTCACGATTTTAAAAGGTTTATTTAACTTTTGACAAATTAGCTTTAATCCCCTGTGCCAAATCGTGCCTGCCGCTTTTTTCATAAATTGCACTCATTGTTTCAAGGAATTTCACATTATCAATATTTGCCTGCGGTCTTGAAACGTGAGCGGTCTTTGCCGCTACCTCCGCATCAGCAGTTGCCGTTGCCGCCGGATTAATATTCTGACGGGACATGTTATTTGCGGCAGGTTTAATTTGATTTAATGCTTGATTTAATGCAGAACTTACACCGTGCGAATTACCGGTTGTATTATTTACTTCCGGAGCAGCAACTCTGTTTACGCCCTGACGGCGTGTCTCGTAAGGATTTTTATTAACATTTCTGTACGCATTCAAACCATAGTTTAATGTTGTATAAGGTTTTTCCGTTGCTGAAGTAAAATTATTTGCAACAGGTGTCTGCATAGGCTTGTAGAGATTAATTTCTCTCTCTGCCAATCCTTGTGCCAGACCAACCTTCATTTCATCAGTTTCTCTGACACGAATTAGTCTTATTGCCGCAAACAAAATCAATCCTAACAACCCGAAATTAATAATACCGCGATTTGTCTTATTACCGTAAATTGATTTCAGTACATTAACAATTTTTTGTCCGAGCGGAGGGAACGAAGATGCTGCAAATTCTTCTTCCTCATCAGTACTGAACACCGGTTCATAACTCTTCATAGGTTTATTAAGTATAATTTCTTTTTTTGCAGAAGGCTTTGCGGCAACAGGCGGTGTAAGAGAATCAAACGTAACCGTTGCGTGTTCTATATTATCACCTTTTACTCTTATTTCAATTTCATTGTTATTTTTAGGGGTAACAAGAACACTGTCAATATCAGATGTTCCGTTATAAACTGTATTAAGCATTTCCGATGCTCTTATACCCTTCATTGAAAGAAGGATAGAGCCGTCTTCTTCCACTTCTTTTTTAACATCAACCGCCTTATCGGAAATAAGGACAATATTATAAGTATCTTTAATCGGTTCTATTTGTATCGTTTGCAATACATTTTCATCAGCGAATGCAATAAGCGCACTCAAAAACATACTCACTACTAAAAACGATTTCTTCATCTCTCTCTCCCTGATGATAGAATATCATTATTACATGCCCGCATACATCAATCATAAGGTTGAATTTTATATTAATCCTTTGGTCAATATAAAATAGATAATTTTGTGTAGACAAGAAAAAAAAATGCGTTTTATCATGTAAACGGAGAGTATTGAGGACTATGGCAGAACGTGACTTAACACAGGGAGCCCCTTTAAAAGAAATAATCTTATTCACAATTCCGCTGCTGTTTGGTAATGTATTCCAGCAGTTGTATAGCTTTTTTGATACCTTGATTGTCGGCAGAACTCTGGGGCTTAAAGCGCTGGCAGGCGTAGGCGCAACAGGGCCGATGATATTTTTTATTATAGGTTTTCTGTTTGCCTACACTCAGGGCTTGACCATTATAACAGCGCAGCGTTTCGGAGCAAAAGATTACGCGGGTGTAAGAAAATCTTTTACAACCTCAATCATACTGTGTATACTTACAACTATTTTGTTTACAGTAGTAACAGTTCCCCTTGTTAGACCAATATTAACAATAATGCACACTCCTTCAGATATTTTTAATGAAGCTTACATTTATATGTTTATAAGCTATCTGGGGCTTGGCACGATTTTATTTTATAACCTTTTATCAAACGTTATTAGGGCGCTCGGCGACAGTAAAACTCCGCTTTACTTTTTGATTATTGCGTCAATTTTAAATATAGTACTTGACCTTTATTTTATATTAAGCCTTCACTGGGGCGTTGGGGGAGCTGCGATTGCAACCGTTTTATCGCAGGGAGTATCTGCAGTTCTCTGTGCTTTTTATATGTTTAAAAAATTTCCTATACTAAAACTAAAAAAAGAGGACTGGAAATTTGATAAAGAGTTTGCAATGGAGCACTTAAACATAGGCTTTCCAATGGGTATACAGATGTCTGTTCTTACAATAGGCATCATTGCAGTACAATTTGCACTTAATACCCTTGGTTCAATATCAATCGCGGCATTTACTACAGCAGTAAGAATCGACCAGTTATTCTCTCAAAGTTTAATAACGCTGGGAGCAACAGCCGCAACCTTCACCGCTCAAAACTTCGGCGCAGGGAAACTAAAGAGAATAAAAGAAGGCGCAAAAGCATCAATGTTACTTGTCATTGCAATGTCTGTTATTGCCGCAGTATTGATTATTGGACTCGGCGAGACATTAGTCGGATTATTTCTGGATAAACCTGATGAACAGGTGGTATCGCTTGCAATGCAATATCTGCATATCATTGTTATTTTCTATGTATTTCTGGGTACTCTTATTTTATTCAGAAATGTTCTTCAAGGAATGGGGAAAGTCAAAGCGCCGCTTATATCAGGGCTTGCTGAACTCGTTGCAAGAACCGCTGCAGCGTTTATATTGTGCTCTTATATGGGATACCTCGGGGTTTGCCTTGCAACACCGCTTGCATGGATATTCGCAGCAATTGTATTGTTTACCGGATACAGAATGGCGCTAAAAAAAGCAGTCAAATCAATCCGCAAAACACAACGGCGATTGGCAGCTTGTTAAACTTTTTGCATAAGTAATCCGCATTTGATATAATTACTCTTGTTAAAGGAATTCTATTTATCTATACGCTGCTATGACATTACTTTTCAACCAAAAACTTTTAAAAATTGCTATTGAAAAATTTGCCTACCCTATTGGCAACAAAAGAAAAAGAATTGATGGAATTATACATAGCTGGCAGACTGCATTTCGCGACCACGATTTAAGTATGGCAAAAGAAACCAGCCTGCAAGGCAAGTTTTTCTCTAAATTCTTTTGCGAAATTCTAGGCTATACAATGCAGGATGACGGAGAAGAAGTCTGGACATTAAAACAGGAAGCAAAAACAGAAGTTGACGGGAAAGAAGCCGATGGCTCACTCGGTTTTTATTCAAAAGAAAAAGAACAAACAAAATGTGTAATTGAATTAAAAGACGCTCAATGCAATTTAGACGCTAAACAATGTTCCAGAGAAAGTAAACAAACACCCGTTGAGCAAGCATTCCAGTATCTTTATAAATTTGCTGACTGTGACTGGGTAATTGTATCCAATTTCAGGCATACACGACTTTATCATAAGTCAAAGGGGCAAACGGCTTATGAAGAATTTGATATTTTAAATCTGCATGAGGAGTGGGAATTTAAACGTTTTTATTTCTGTTTATGCAGAGAAAACCTGATTGATAAACAAGCTAATTCGCCTATGGATTTACTAATTAAACAATCAGGTGAAGCAGATGTTGATATTACAAAAGAATTTTATACTGATTTTAAAAAAGTAAGAAAAGTTCTTTTTGAACACATTGCAGAAAACAACCCGGATTACGATAAAAAGCTGCTATTGGAAAAAACGCAAAAACTTCTCGACAGGTTTATATTTATTTTCTTTTGTGAAGATACGGCAGGACTTCTGCCTCATAATACGGTTGAAAATATTTATAACAATGCAAAAAATTCCTTTTCACTATCACCCTGCCGAATATGGGAACAATTTAGGGGTCTTTTTGCAGCAATAGACAAAGGAAACAATAATGTAACTCCCCCTATTAACGCTTATAATGGCGGATTATTTGCACCTGATGAAATTTTAGACAAACTTGTTATTCAAGATAATATATTTGAATATATCAAGAAGTTATCCCGCTATGATTTTGAATCAGACCTCAATGTTAATATTCTGGGGCATATTTTTGAACAATCCTTATCAGATTTAGAACATCTTAAAAATGAAATAGACGGAATTGAAGAAGATAAAAAGAATTCTAAGCGTAAAAAAGACGGAATATTTTATACTCCTGAATACATCACTCATTTTATTGTTGAAGAAACAATCGGGAAATATCTGGATGAAAACCCTGATAAACTTGAAACAATAAAAATCTTAGACCCTGCTTGCGGAAGCGGTGCCTTTTTAAATCAGGCTCATGAATATTTAAAGAAACAATATCAAATCAGAATAGAAGAAAAAATTAACTCCGAAAAATCAAGTAAAAGAGGCGGGCGGGAATTTTTGCAGACTAATATTTTAAAACACTCAAATATTGCAGAAAACGACCGTTCAATTTTATTGAACAATCTTTTTGGCGTTGATTTAAACAAAGAAAGTGTAGAGATAACAAAACTTGCCTTGTGGCTGAAAACCGCACATCCTAAATATAAACTTCAAAACCTTGATGAAAACATAAAATGCGGAAATTCATTGATAGATGACCCGAATATTGCGGGCGAAAAAGCATTCAAATGGGAAAATGAGTTTAAATACATAATGGATAATGGCGGCTTTGACGTTATTATTGGGAATCCGCCGTATTTTAACATTGATACTTTTGGACACAATTCACCTATATTTGAATATCTAAAAACCACTTATTCAGATATTTACCTGGATAAAAGCGATATTTTATTCTATTTTATTAAAAGAGCTACTGATTTATTGAGAAATGACGGGATTTTAGGATTTATTATTTCAAACGCTTTCTTGTTTTCAGATAAAGCAAAAAAATTAAGAAATTATATATTAGACAAATGTTCAATTTTAAAAATAGTTAATTTTGAACAATATCAAATATTTAAAGATGCTGGAATAACAACATGTATACTAATTTTACAAAAGACAAACAGGGATTATAAAACAAATGTTATAAGCTTAAAAGAAAAAGGTGAAACTGAAGATTTAATTATTCAAAAAATACAACAACAAGAGAACTATTTTTTATGTAATTTTGAAAAAGACAAGCCGTTTGCACTCGTTAATAATGAAATAGCAAAAATTAATCTCAAAATCGACGGTCAGCACAAAAAACTGGGTAGTATATTGCATGTTGGTAAAGGAATGGAAACAGCTGCAAATGATGTATTTTCATTTAAAGCCTATCCAAGCGGCTTTCCTGACAAATTTATAAAAAACAGAATGAGCGGCGAAATAATCTCAAGATATTATATTGCTAGACCACTGGAGTATTTACTTTATTTTGAAGATATTGAAAATTTTGGTGATTTACCTATATCTATTCAACAATATTTACTTAAAAATAAAGAATTTTTAGAAAATAGAGCAACTGTAAGAAACGAAGGTCGAGTATGGTGGAGATATAGCCGTCCAATGCATAAAGAATATTATCATTATGACAAAATTTGGTGTTCTTATAGAGCTAAAAGCAATGTTTTTGTTTATGATAATACAAAGAATTTTATAGGGCTCACAAATACAACCGTTATTTTTGGAAATAACAGTAATTATAATCTTAAATATATTCTTGCTTTGTTGAACTCAAAAGTCTTAAACTTCAGATATAAATCCATAGGAAAGCAAACGGGCAGTGGAGTCTTTGAATATTTTGAAAATCAAATATCAAAACTGCCAATTCCAATCGCAGATGAAAATCAACAACAATCGCTTGCTCAAAAAGCAGAAAAAATGATTGAAGTTAATAAAAAGCTGTATGATGAGACCCAAAAAGCAATAGAACTCATAGAACTTGAATACAAACCTAAAAAACTATCACAAAAATTACAATCATTTTATACTCTGGGCTTAAATCCATTCCTTGAAGAACTGCAAAAACATGGAGTAAAACTTTCTCTGTCACAAAAGGAAGATTTAATCGGCTGGTATAAAAACAAATCCAAATTATTAAACGATATAAAAACGCAAATAAAGACCTTAGACAAAGAAATCGACCAAGAAGTCTATAAACTCTACGGCTTAACAGAAGATGAAATTAAGATAATCGAGGAGGCTTAATTTTATTAATTTCAACAAAGCAGAGCTGGTTAATTGTTGCATAATTTTCTCCTTTATTTCTAATATAACGCCATGTTGAAGTATTCGCAATGGGATAAAATCGGACAATTTGGGAATATTTTGGTACAGCCGTGGGGGAAGGATTACCTGACCTTAAAGGGTGAAGAGTATTTTGAGAATATGTTGCGAAACTACATATAAACTATTTCTGTATAAAATAATAGCATTTTTGAATATACTATTCGTTTTCATAAAAGTATGTATGAATTTAACTTATGTTCGAAAAAATATTTATAATTCCAGCTCGTTATATGCCTTGCCGTAGTTTTTATTATACTTGCTGCCTGATATGAAAAATTTGTCGATTGCTTTGATATATTCGTTATTCTGTTTTCTCTGTTTAATGAGTTCAAGCGAGCATACCATATCTGCACATTGCAAAAGCCTGTATTTCCCTTGAAAAACATCTTCTTTAAACCTGTAATTATTTAAATTGGAAGAAAACGCATTATGCAGTATCTTTGTTAGGTAATTTTGTCCTGTATCGTAGTATATAAGTATCTCATCAAACTTACTAAAATAATCGTGATTATCAGTTACCATTTGTTTTATATAAAGCTCCAGCCGTTGTTTTATGGCTTGTTTTGTTGGACAATAGCTTTTATCACATACAAAGGTTTTATGCTTTAATTTAAGCTTACGCATAAATTGAAACAGGTGTTTAAAAAGTTTTCTCCTCATATCACCGTCTAAATCCGTATAAGGTTTTTGCTGGCGGATTAACGGCATAGTATGTATCGGGAATTGTGCATTGAATCCATTTTGGACTAAGAAATTCTCAAAAGCTTTTATATCATCATCTATTGGCGCAGATTTGTTATGAAATAGGAATGATACTATATACAAATCTTTCAAATTGTCTTTTTGAGAGCGGTTTGCCTCAAAAATTCCCGATTCATCTATAAATATTCCTAATTCGCTCATTTCTCCCCTATATTAAAAATGGCG
>CALUTH010000068.1 GCA_944323635.1 Candidatus Gastranaerophilales bacterium | reverse complement strand
GATGATAAGATTATTAATACCCTGCAGGAGTACGGGGCAAAATTGAAGTACATATTGCTTACTCACGCACATTTTGACCATGTTATGGGTGTTTATGAGACGGTACAAAAGACCGGAGCGGAGGTAGTGGTTCATGTTTCTGATGAACTGCTGCTTGATGATGTTAATTCTTTTACATTTATGCTCGGGCTGCAGTCCGTAAATGTTCCGCATGTCGATAAGTACGTAGAAGACGGTGATACACTGGATTTTGCGGAACATGAAATAAAAGTTCTTCACACTCCGGGGCATACAAAAGGGTGTGTAGGCTATCTTATTGACGGGGCTTTATATTCAGGAGATACTCTCTTTAGAGAAAGTGTCGGAAGAACCGATTTGGAGGGCAGCAGCCATTCTGACTTAGAGCACAGTATAAAGACGAAATTCTTTACATTGCCGGATAATACGCCTGTTTATCCGGGACATGGACCTGAAACGACTATTGAACATGAGAAAAAATATAATAAATTTATATAGAGGTATAGTATGAAATCACAACTGGAAAACATATATAAAGCAGCATCAGCGGATTTGGAGAAGGCATCAAGCCTTAATGATATAGAAGAAGTCCGGACTAAATATTTAAGCAGAAAGGGTGAATTTAATTCAATAAAGAAAGGGCTTAAAGACCTTTCTGATGAAGAAAAACGCGTGGTAGGGGCGCTTGCTAATGAAATTAGCAATAAACTAGAATTAGCAATAAAAGAAAAATATGATATATTCTATCGTAAGGAAATGGATGAAAAGCTGCAAAAGGACAGAATTGATATAACCCTTGACGGCTCCTATATTCCTGTCGGCAAAATACATCCTATTACATCAACAATTAATGAGATTGTTGAGATTTTCCAGAATCTGGGCTTCTCGGTTCTTCCGAATGTTTTGTCCCCCGAGGTGGAAACGGAGTATTACAACTTTGATATGCTGAATTTCCCGCCTGACCACCCTGCAAAAGATATGCAGGATACTTATTATACAAAACTGGCGCCAAATACAATATTAAGAAGCCAGACTTCGTGTGCCCAAATCCGCGCAATGGAAGACAGCAAACCTCCAATCAGGGTTGTTGTCCCCGGCAGAGTTTACAGAAATGAAACGGTTAATGCCCGTAAAAACAACTTTTTCCACCAGATAGAAGGGCTGTATGTTGATAAAGGTATTACGTTCGGGGATTTAAAGGGCGTTTTGAACGAGTTTATACGTATATATTTTGGCGCTGCGCGTCCGACACGCTTTAGAAGCAGCTTTTTCCCGTTTACCGAACCGTCTGCGGAAGTAGATGTGCAGTGTATTATGTGTCAGGGTAAAGGGTGCAGAACGTGCAGCGGTACGGGTTGGCTGGAAATTCTCGGAGCAGGAATGGTTGATACCAATGTTCTTAAAAATGTAGGCGTTGATCCTGAGGTATACAGCGGTTTTGCCTTTGGTATGGGAGTTGAAAGGCTTGCAATGCTTAAATATGCTATTGATGATATAAGATTGTTCTTTAATAATGATAAGCGTTTCCTTAACCAGTTTTAAGAATAATAACAGATAATTTAATAATTTAAAAATTGCCGTAATTAGTGTATAATACACCTTTCCGGCAGTTTTTTATTTCACTGATTAAGATGCTATTGTAAAGTTTTGTAAATATTTTCTTCAAAATCCTAAAGTTTTTGAAAAATGTGCCGTAAACATGAGTACAAAGGGAACAAAGAAAAAGGAAAAACATTATGGGAATGGCATCATCACAAGCAAGATTTTTGCAATTAACAGCGAGATTGAACAACACAGAATTTCAAGGTCAACAAATCAACCAACAAAGAACATTGTTATCAAATGAATCTTCTCAAGCGTATAACTCTTTGTTAGGTATGACAGTACCTACTCCGCCGTCAACAACAGATTATACAAAGACGGTGTATACTTTCACTCAAGGAACTTACGAATATACAATTGACTCTGTATATCCAAATCCTGATAACAGCACTTATACCATTAACTATATAAGAAGCGGAAATCTTATCGGATTAGTTGATTCAAATACTTCTGCAACAATTAGACGCGGTTCTAACCCTACAGAAGGTGTATCAGGCGATGCATCTGAATGGCTTGCAAACGGTTCTCAATTGTATGAAGTAAATGCAAACTTTGTTCATAATGGTAAGACCGGTGAAGAATTGTTCCAACAAATGTTTAACAATACAACCGATGCTGAAATGTCTGATTACTATGTTTACATTGCAACAGATGCAGAAGGCACTGAGTCTTATAGATTTATAGCAAAAGAAGATATTGAAGCAATTGACACTTCTGCAACAGGTTCCGGCTTAGCCAACATTTGGAGTCAAGGGACTATTAATGCAAGTGAACAACTTACAACAGATAACGGTCAAGTCGTTTTTGATACTTCAGGCAGAATGACAGCTGTTGTTATTGAAGGTCAAGAGTACACTCTTGTTGCAGAAACTGTTACAGATAACGCAGCATATGAAGACGCTTATAACCAATATGAATACGAAAAATATCAATATAACCAATATGTTGCTGAAGTTAACGCACAAATTTCAATTATTCAACTTCAAGATAAGAAACTTGAATTACAACTTGAACAATTGGATACTGAAAGAACTACAATCACTACAGAAATTGAAGCTGTACAAAAAGTATTGACAGATAACATTGATAGAACTTATAAAGTATTCAACGGTTAATCTTAACAGATAGCTATATACCCATATAATTCAGTTGCAAATTTAACTCGAAAGAGTTAAATTTGTACTATATGAGGTTTTTATGAGAATACTTTTTGTAATAGACAAGATTGAGTATAAGTACTTTGAATTTAATAATCTGGTAACTAATTTTTGGCTTATAAAGGAGTATGCAAAGAGTCATGATGTTTATATAACTCTTATAAACCGACTTTCTCTTTCAGGAAATTCTGCATATGCAGTTTGTAACAGAGTTCATATTGCGGGTGAAGATATTATTTATGATAAGGAAAATGTAAAAATCTTGATTAATGATTTTGATACTGTGTTTTTCCGCCCTGATCCGCCGGTGGATAACAACTATATTAATGCGACGTATATATTTGATTTTGTAAAAAATCCGACGGTTATAAACAATCCCGCATCAATCAGAAACTTTAATGAAAAATTGCACGCCTTGCGTTTTAAAGAATATATGCCTGTATCACTGGTTTCTTCGTCTCTTGCTGAGATTGAAGAGTTTCTTGCAGAGCAGGGGGAAATAATCTTAAAACCTCTGGACAAGTGTTTCGGTGCCGGTGTTATGTATTTAAAACAAGGCGATATGAATACAAGAAGTATAATTAATATGATGACCTCAAATGAAACATCATTTGTAATGGTTCAAAAATATATATCTGCAGGTATATATGGCGATAAACGTGTTTTAACACTTGGTGATAAGGTCCTTGATTATTGCGTTGTAAAGCATCCTACTAAAGATGATTTTAAATTTAATACTCATAATGATACCTATATCTCTAAAGGGGCTTTGTCAGAAGAAGAAAAAGAGCATTTCACTAATGTTGCTAGAATCCTTAGTTCAGAAGGTATATATATGGCAGGGCTGGATGTAATAGAAGGTAAAATTATAGAAATAAATGTTACAAGTCCGTGCTATTTTATCAAAGAAATAAACGCATTCTTTAATATTCGTCTTGAACAGATTATATGCAGCTATTTTTTAGAAAACCCTTGTTATAAAGTCAAAAATGTAGTATAATTCACCTATATAGTGTATATCTATATTACAAATATATACTATCATGTATTTAAGAAGAGTTGACTTAGAGTTACACATAATTAAAAGGTAGATATGAGAAAGCATATTTTTTTATTAGGATTAGCAGTGTTATTGGTTAGTGCAACAGCATTAAATGTTCAAGCAAAGCAGAATACGGATTTAAATGCCGCAATAAGTATGTATAAAGCGGGTAATTATTCAGGATGTATTCAAACTCTTGAAAGAGTTTTAAAACAAGATCCGTCCAATGCTGTGGCTCACTATTATATGGCAATATCAAATGTACAGGCGGGGCGAACCGAGGAAGCTATAAGTCATTATGACACAGTTATACGCTTAAATACTCAAGAAACGCTTGTAAGGTACGCAACCAGAGGAAAGCTTTGTTTGGAAGATGCCGAACAATGTACAGCCAATGGTACTCTGGATGATTTTATAAAAGGGCGTAAAGGCTTTGATTTGACTAACTCTGTTAAAAATAATATTGAAACCCAAAAAATCGAGAGCATAAGACGCGATATAAATGACAATAAAGATATAGATCCTGCTCGCTTTAATCAATATAGAAGATTTTCAAGCAGTGCTGAAACGGCTCCTTCTAATGATGAAATTGTTGCCGCACTGAGAACCTTACAAAGTGCAGGTCTTAATGCTCCTGTAATGTCACCATATACAGATTTGAGTGCGATTTACGCAGGAACGGTTCCGAATAATAATAATTCTATGGCGAATCTTATGAATATGTTATCGGGAGCAAATAATGGCGGTGGCAGAAATGTTGATCCGCAGGTTCTGCAGACAATTATGTCATCTCAAATGCTTGGATTATAATTAACAGAGGTTTTGAATGGATATAGAGACAAGCAGATTTGGCAAAATTACTGTTAATGAAGAAAAGTTGTTTAACTTTGTTCTTCCGGTTGTAGGTTTTGACGAATTATCAAAATTTGTCCTATTAGAGCACAGCAACGATTCTATGTTTAAGTGGCTTCAGTCTATAGAAAATCCACTGTTGGCGTTTCCGATTGTTTCTTGTGCTAATCTGGCGATGGACTATGTTATTGATTTACCTGACAGTGCTGTAGATGCTTTACAAATAGAGAGTGTTGATGATTTACTGGTTATGAATATAGCATCTATACCGTCAGATGATCCTTCAGGGGCAACAATAAATCTTTTGGCTCCTTTGATTTTTAATGTAAAGAATAAACTTGCAGGGCAAATCATTCTTTCAGGATCCGGATATGAGGTTAGCTGCCCGATTTTTGAGAAGGGAGCGACTGAGTAATGCTTGTAATTGCAAGAAAAAACGGACAAAAAATTATTATTAATGATAATATTGAAGTTACAGTAATTGAGACAAAGCCAGGCTCGTGCAGGCTGGCAATTAAGGCTCCGTTGGAAGTTAAGATTTATAGAGAAGAAGTCTACATGCAGATTAAAATGGCGAATATGGTCGGGCAAAATACAACTGATGATTTGATTGCTCAGGTTGATGCTATTCTTAAGAAGCCGGAGGGTAAAGTTAATAAATCTATTGTTCGGCATTCTGATGAAGAATTTATTGCTGATGAAAAGCCGAATAAGAGGATTATTATAAAGAAAATTGAAAACGATGGGTAATTTAAATCCTGCGGACTTACTTTTAGCCGGTGATTATGTTTCTGCTCAAGAAAATCTGGATATAGAAAAATACCCGCTTATCTTTGCGTATGCTTTATTTTTATCAGGTGATTTTGAGCGTGCAGACTGTGTACTTACGCATATAGATTCAATAAGAGCAAATTGGCTGCGTGAATTGATAATCTTGTTTACTCACGGGAAAATGGTTAGACCTACATATTTTGAAATCCGTAATTTTTTGGAATTGGATATAGATTTATTTATCATTTCTCAGAGAATTAATTATTTGGAAAAATTGCTCGGGTATTCAAAGCAGCTTGCAGATGTTAACAGAGAAACATATAAACTCATCGGGCGTGTTCTTTTTAATAACAATCTTTTAGCGCTTTCTAAAACTTTTTTAGATTTGTATAAAAATATGGTGTATTACGATCCGGAGCTTCATTTTATTTATGCGAAATACTATATAATACAAAAGGATTACAATAGTGCTTTGACTTCGATAAATCAATGTTTAATGGTTTTACCTGAATATTACCCTGCGCTGCTTTTAAAAAGCGAAATAAAAAATTTACTTGAAAAATCGTAAAATAAAAAGTAAAGTTTTATTAAAATACCCGTTGTAGTTATTCACAAAATGAAATTTAAAGTGTACCATATAAACTATGATTGAACTTGATAGATTGTATGCAGATGTAGAACCAACTAAGCGCAGGAATATTAATGAGAAGTTCCGTCCCGCAAAAACCTCGCCATTCTGGTTGTGGGTAGCGGATAGATTTTTTTACGGCATGCTTGAAAACAGGTTTTATGCCTTTAGATATAAAGGTGCCGAAAATTTTTATAATCGTAATCAAGATGTTCCGACTATAATGTTTGCACCGCATAGTAACTGGTGGGACGGAATTGTAGCATATCATATTTGCCGCAGGATTTTTAAGCATGAAATAAGGCTTATGGTTGAAGAACTAAACCGTTTCCCGCTTTTACGCAGGGGCGGAGCCTTTTCTGTTAATAAAAAATCCCCGCAGGCATCTATGCAGGCGTTAAGTTATTCAATTGATATTTTGTCCAACTTGAATAATATTTTATACATATTTCCTCAAGGCATAATAAACCCGCCAAACTATCGCCCGATTGAATTTCAAACAGGCTTGACGTATATTGCTCAAAAAGCGGTTAAAAGATACGGAGCGGTTAATCTTATGCCGGTTGCTGTTAATTATTTCTTTTTAAGGGATAATCGCCCGGAGGTTCTTGTAGAAATTGGTAAAAGCATATTCCTTAGTGATTTTAAATTTGATAGAAAAGATTACACTCATTATCTGGCTGCAGAATTGGAAAAATTATGTGATAGTCAGTTTGATGATATTAGGCATGCCCGTTTTGCAGGATATGATACATTATTTCAACAGCGTTTAAAATGGTACCGTCGTATTGAGCAGCGTCTTAAAAATGTTGAACTACCTAAATCAGGTGTTTAGATGTTGTCTTTTTTCTACATTTCATTAAGATAGTATTATGAAGAGATTATTAAGTTTTTGTTTTTTATCAATATTTTTTTTATTTGTTCCGGTGCATGCGGAAAATCAGTTAGAATATACGGTTAATCAATCCCCTGCTTCGGTTCCGGCTGTGTCTGAAGAGGAACAGTCTAAACTGGAAGATGTTTATAGAAATTTAGATCTTCCTGATTTTTCATATCAGCATGACGTTGATCCCGAGCAGTATTATGATATTAAAGATACCACATGGTCGCCTTATCCGTTATTACGTTTAAATTCCGCGCTTTATTTCAAAACGGTTGTTATAGAGCCCGGGTATTACCTGCTTACTCCGCGGAAAAATAATGATAACTGGTATATATTGTTTAAGGAGGCAGGCAAAGTTAAGTATATCATACCTGTTTATAACAGGGATTATACGCCGGAAGGGTTTTATGATGAGAATTTGCCTAAGCCGGAGTTAACGGCAGGTCAAAAAATTCGAAATGCAGTTACTGGATTTGCCGGGTTATTTAAAAGCTCTAAACGACCAAAGGAAAAACAAGCATATTTAGAAGTGAATGATTTGAGGAATAACTTTTTACAATTAATATTGTACTGGGGCAATTTTAAGTATTATACAATTTTTAGAACTGTTCCTTTGTAACATTTGCTTGAACATATTTTTATTAAACGATATAATTCATATATGGCAAAGATTAGGAAATTTTATTGTAAGAAGAAAAAGGCGAGGGCACAAAAATCGAGTTCTTGCACGGTTTCTTCATACCGGTTTTCTACTTTTGCATTTTTGCACAGTATGCTGCCTCTAAAATTTAAGTTCAGGAAAGAAAAATTCCTTGCGGTTGATAACGGTAATCTTTTGGGCAGTATAACCGTTAAGTTTGTAAAAGGTGTTCCATATAGGGTAATAATTGATGAATTGTCTTTTACTGAAGATAATTACAATGTGGCGAAACAGCTTTTGGAATTTGTTATATCTTATTATGGAGCAAAGGGCGCGTTAGCTTTTGGTATAAAAGTAAATGACGTTTATTCAGAACTACTTAATCTGCTTGTAACCCAGTATAATTTTCGCCAGTGTTCTTATGAACGCTTATGGAAAGTGAGCAGAAGAAAATATGAAGAATATTCTTATAATTTGAGGGCTAGGACTTTTAGAAATAGTGATTCTTCTTCCGTCGCTGTCATGTATAACGAGGCCCTTATATCTCATTTCCGTTCCGCACTTTCTCTTGCTGCAAAATCTTTTACTGTTCCTCTGTGTCCCGGTATTACGCAGGGCGTTGAATATAAGTATATAATTGAAGATGCAGCATCCTCTAATATGCTTGCATATTTGTCAATTTCGTCAAGTGATAATGAAAATTATGTGTTAGATGTTGTTCAGACATCCTGGTATGAAGCCCCGTTAAATGACATTATTGCTTTTGCATGCGCAGAAATAAAGAAAAGAAATTTGAATTTTTCATTGTTTGTAAAATCCAAGAAGTATACGCAAGCGGGTGCCGGATATGAAGAATTTTTTGCTAATAACAAATTCTTACTATCCCAGACGGATATTGTATTGATAAAGGATTATTATAAAACAGTAAATGTAAGAAATGAAAAAAGTAAGTTTGTAATGCTCGGACAACCTTCATATTAATTATATGTTAAGCAGTTGATTTACAGCCATTATTTCAACTTTTTGTCCGTTCTGTTCAACAACTGATTTAAACTCTTCCGGATTTGCTGATATTGCAGGAAAAGTATTGTAGTGCATCGGAATAATAATATCAGCACCGAGTTTATCTGCAGCAATTGCTGCCTGTTCTATATCCATTGTAAAGTGTCCGCCGATAGGCAATAAGGCTATTTGCGGGGCATATAGTGCTTTGACTATTGACATTTCAGAGTTTAGACAGGTGTCACCGGCATGATATATTCTAATTCCGTCTATTTCAAACATAATACTGGCAGGCATTCCTGTGTATATACCATCAGGTGCGGATGATGTGTGAAATGCGGGAGTAAAAACTGCCCAGCCCCACGGGAATTGGATTTTTCCGCCAAATGAAACCCCGTCTGCCAATGCTCCTTTCATTTGACAGTAATTAGCCAGTTCAAAGATTGCAGTTATTTTGGATTTTTGTTCTTTTGAAATCTCTATTGCTGACCCGATGTGATCTCCATGTCCGTGAGTCAGAAAAATATTTGTAATATTTTGCGGGAGATAAGAAGGGTTAGCCGCAAAGAATGGATCGACAAGAATATTTCCGGATTTGGAAATAAACTCAAATGCACTATGCCCCAAGTATTTGATTTGCATAAAAAATCCTCCCTTTGTAATTTATGTTTAAATAAATTATAACATTAAAAAGCCTTTTCATAAATCTTCTAACGGATATTTTTAAAGTTTTAAGGAAAAAATCCGTAATTAATAGTGAAAGGATGGAAAAGATGGCAAGAATAATAGATAATGTTGACGGGAAAAGAAAATTAATCAAATTATCAAGCGATGATATTATAAGTGTTGTTCGTGAGTATCAAAATATAACATACTATTGTCAGACACGTGCAGAAATTCGTTCTGCACTGGCTGATTCAGTAATATATCTTCCTGAAGAAATGTAATATGCAGGAATATAATATTTACATAAAATGTATTTTATAGTACAATCATATTGTGCAAGAAGTATTATTTTCGTATATACAATTTTTAATATTACAGATTTCAGGACACGCACTTGTGTTTTTATTGGTTCTGTTAGGTGTCCCGGTATTTTGGCTGGTTATGAAATTAACTAATCTTCTATATGAAGAAAAAGCGCTTTCTCTGGGGGCTCTTACTTTTGGATTATGTTCTGTTATTTCAGTTGTTTTATTTATAACAAATTCATCACCTGCAGAATATTATAAGCCGCTTTTATTTTTATTGGCTGGCATTATGTCATTTCTTTGTGTTTCTCCGATTTTTTCGGAAGCTCAGCCATTTGAAATTAATGCTCGTAAAAAATATTTTTCTATTGACGGTAATACATTTCCTGTTGCTGTTGTAAACCAGGTTAACATAAAACGGTGTTTCAATCGTACCGGTCGTTCTTGTAAAATGGAGCTTTTTGTTTCTGAAGAAGGCAGCAGACCTCGTTCTATCTATTATGAAACTAATGATGTTGCTAAATTCCGTGAAGTGATTAACTGGTTGAAGAAATACACAAAAATAGAATATGACTCAAGTTTTACAAAGGCAACAATAGATAATCCGTCTTTTTCATCAATTGTTGTGTTATTACTTTTGGCTGTAATAGTATTCTTTCTTATAGTTCCTGCCTACATGCAGCTTAAGGAAAAAAGAGAAACAAAGGCGTTACCTGAATATAAGATGATACCTGTTTCTAAACAGTTAAAAGAAGCCTTAAAAGAGGAAACTCTTATTGCTGATTACTTTAAACCTGTGTTTAAAAAACAAGGTATTCAGATAATTGTTTTTGATGGTGCTCATAGCTCTCAGTTTGTTGGTAATTTAAGAAAAGCATTATATTCTTATCCCGACCAGAGTTATGACTATAACATTGTTTTTGTGTCAAATAAAGGCATATCTTTAAAAACATCATTGGGCGGAAAGGTTTTGCTGTCAACCGGTGCACAGTATCCTTATACAAAGTTTATTATGGATAATTGCAATAAGTTCTGTCTTCTAGATAATGAACTTGGTGTGTTTTACCGCACAGATTTAGAAACAATTGATCCAAGAATTAATAATGTTCAGGATGCTATTAATATGCTGTCATACGCATCAGAAAAACGTTTAAACGAACGGAAGAAGATTATTGCGGCAAGACAAGAAGCTATTGAACGTGAACTGCTAGACGAAGAGGAAGAGTAATAAAGCCGTTTTTATTCTTCTGCTTCTAGTTTTTGGAAGTAGTCTTTGTTTGCTTCTAAAGTCGCTTTTGTGGCGGTTATTCCGTATACGGGTTTATTGTTATTGAATATATAATTTGCAGCCTTTATTATATCTTCTTTTGTAATAGTATCAATCATTGAGTATTCAAGATTTGTTGTTAATACTCCATAGGGAGATGTTTGATCACCTGATATTGTATATATTTTTCCGTAGTCATGCTCTGCCATTTCAAGTATTAAACTTTTTTTCTCAAGTTTTACTGCTTCAAGTTCTTCATTTGTAAAGTTTCCATTCTTTAAATCTTCAATTAGTTTTTTAAAGCCGTCAATTGATTTTTGTACATTTTCATAACTTTTTTCTCCTGTTTCGTCTTCTTCTGTTGTAGTTAATATTCCGCAGAAAAGTATGCCGGTGTCTCCGAAGCAGTAGTTTATTGAACTGTTAACATGGTATGCAAGCTGCTGCTTTTCACGCAGGTCATTAAATGCATTTTTGCGCAAAAGTGAGTTTAGTAAATCAAAGGTGACAGAGTCTCTTAAGTTTAAATTTGTCTTATATGTATAACCAATTTTTATATCTGCCTGTGAATTGTTTGTTACACGGGTTAATACTTCAGGAGTTTTAACCGGTGTAAAATTTTTTTCTAATTTGTATGTTTTATTTTTAACTTTTGGTAATGTATTAAACTCGGAGAGGATTTCTTCAGTGTAAGCGGGTTCAT